>JBKHYE010000046.1:0-18805 GCA_046565705.1 Actinomycetes bacterium | reverse complement strand
GCACCTGGTCGGCGGTCTCGTCGGCACCGTGATGATCGGGATCGTCGGCGACCAGACCCACACGCTGACGGCGAGCCTGCTCGACGGCCGCAGCCTCGGCCTGCTCGGGACGCAGCTCGTCGCCGCGGGCGCGGTGATGGCGTACTCCTTCCTCGGCACGCTGCTCATCGCCTTCCTGCTCAAGTTCGTCTTCGGCGGGCTGCGGGTCAGCGAGGAGGAGGAGATCAGCGGCATCGACCAGGTGACCCACGCCGAGACCGCGTACGAGCTGACGCCGGGCCTCGGCGGCACGGCGGGTCCTGGCACGCTCCCCACCACCCGCCCGGCGCCCAGCAGCGTGGAGGTCTCGCGATGAGGCTCGTCACCGCCATCGTCAAGCCCTTCAAGCTCGACGACGTCAAGACCGCCCTCGAGTCCTTCGGCGTGCAGGGCATGACCGTCAGCGAGGTGCAGGGCTACGGCCGCCAGCGCGGGCACACCGAGGTGTACCGCGGCGCGGAGTACACCGTGTCGTTCGTGCCGAAGGTCAAGGTCGAGGTGCTCGTCGACGACGCCGACGCCGCCGACGTGCTGGAGGTCGTCGCGAAGTCGGCGCAGACCGGCAGCATCGGAGACGGCAAGGTGTGGTCCACGCCGGTCGACGACGTCGTGCGGGTGCGCACCGGTGAACGTGGAGCGGAGGCTCTCTAGATGCGTCTGGTCACCGCGGTCGTCAAGCCGTTCAAGCTCGACGACGTCAAGGCGGCGCTCGAGGCGCTCGGCGTCCAGGGCATGACCGTCACCGAGGTGCAGGGCTACGGCCGCCAGCGCGGGCACACCGAGGTGTACCGCGGCGCCGAGTACACGGTGGCCTTCGTGCCCAAGGTCCGCGTCGAGGTGGTGGTCGACGACGCCGACGCGCTCGCCGTCGTCGACGCCGTCGTCGCGGCGGCCAGCACCGGCTCCATCGGTGACGGCAAGGTCTGGACGACGCCGGTCGACGACGTCGTCCGGGTCCGCACCGGCGAGCGCGGCGCGGAAGCCCTCTGACCACCCCCCACCTCCCGCTGCGTCCGCGTCCTGACACCCCTCGTGCGTCAGGACGCGGACGCAGCCCCGTGCCGTCCTGCAGAACGTCCGCACGCGCCCGCGGGCGTCGTGTGTCAGGACGCGGACGCAAGGGTGAGGGTGAGGGGGAGGGGAGGGTGAGGGTGAGAGGGAGGGGGCGGGGGCGGTGAAGGACGAGCGGGTGGCGCTGCTGGCCCGCGACGACCTGCGCGGTGCCGACCTCGGCGCCGCGCTCGTCGAGCTCGCCGACGGCTGGCTGGCCGGCCTGCTCGGCGACCCGGGCGACGGCGTCGCGCTGGTCGCGGTCGGCGGGCTCGGCCGGCGCGAGGTGGCACCCGGCAGCGACCTCGACCTGCTGCTGCTGCACGACGGGCGGCGGGGCGACGTCGCGAAGCTGGCCGACGCCGTCTGGTACCCGGTGTGGGACGCCGGCGTCGGGCTCGACCACTCGGTGCGCACGGTCGACGAGGCGGTCGCCGTCTCCCGTGACGACCTCAAGGCAGCACTGGGCCTGCTCGACGCCCGGCACGTCGCGGGCGACGCAGCGCTGACCACCGAGCTGGTCGCCGGTGTGCGCGCCGCCTGGCGCGCCGACGCCGACCGCCGGCTGCCCGAGCTGCGCGCGGCCGGTGAGGAGCGCGCCCGCGAGCACGGCGAGGTGGCGTTCCTGCTGGAGCCCGACCTCAAGAGCGCGCGCGGAGGGCTGCGCGACGTGCACGCGCTGCACGCCGTCGCCGTGGCGCAGCGCGCCGACCCGCCGTCGGAGGCCGTGCTCGCGGCGCACCGCGTGCTGCTCGACGTGCGCACGGAGCTGCACCGGCGCGCCGTGGTCGCGGGCCGACGCTCGACCGACCGGCTGCTGCTGCAGGAGCAGGACGCCGTCGCGGCGGCGCTGGGACACGCCGACGCCGACGCCCTCGTCGCCGAGGTCGCGGCCGCGGCGCGCACGGTGGCGTTCGCCGCCGACACCGTGTGGCGGCGGGTGCTTCCGCCGGTTCGTCCGCGCCGCCGGCTGCTCGGACGGCGCGCGGAGCCCGTCCGCGTGCCGCTCGCTGACGACGTCGTCGAGCAGGACGGCGAGGTCGTCCTCGCCCGCGCCGCCGAGCCGGATCGTGACCCCGTGCTCGTGCTGCGCGTCGCCGCGGCCGCCGCCCGGGCCGGCCTGCCGATCGCGCCCGCGACGCTGGACCGGCTGGTGCGGCTGCGACCGCCGATGTCCGAGCCGTGGCCGCGCGCCGCGCTCGACGAGCTGGTCGCCCTGCTCGCCGCCGGGCCGGGCGCCGTGCCGGTGTTCGAGGCGCTGGACCAGAGCGGCGTCCTGGTCGAGCTGCTGCCGGAGTGGGCGTCGGTGCGCAGCCGGCCGCAGCGCAACAGCTACCACCGCTTCACCGTCGACCGCCACCTCGTCGAGGCCGCCGCCGGAGCCGCCGCGCTCACCCGTCGCGTCGCGCGTCCCGACCTGCTGCTGCTCGGCGCGCTGCTCCACGACATCGGCAAGGGCGAGGCCGGCGACCACACCGTCAACGGCATGGCGGTCGTGCGCGACCTGGGCCCGCGGCTCGGCCTGCCGCCGCACGACGTCGACGTGCTCGTGGCCCTCGTCGAGCACCACCTGCTGCTGCCCGACGTCGCGACCCGGCGGGACCTCGCCGACCCGGCGACCGCGCGGGCGGTGGCCGACGCCGTCGGCTCGGTGGAGGTGCTCGAGCTGCTGCACGCCCTCACCGAGGCCGACAGCGGCGCGACCGGACCCGCCGCCTGGAGCCCGTGGAAGGCGCGACTGGTCGACGAGCTCGTCGCACGGGTCACGGCGCTGCTCGCCGGCCTGCCGGAGCCGCCGCCCGGCGAGCTCGCCGACTGGCAGCAGGCAGCGGTCGACGCCGGCGGTCCGGCGCTGGTGGCGCGCGACGACGAGGTCACCGTCGTGGCGCCCGATCGGCCGGGGCTGCTGTCCGTCGCGGCGGGGGTGCTCGCGCTGCACCGGCTCGACGTGCGCAGCGCCGAGGCGGGCGCCCGCGGACCGACGGCGTTCACCGTCTTCCGGGTCGCGCCGCGCTACGGCGCGATGCCGGACTGGACGGTCGTGCAGGACGACCTGCGGGCCGCGCTGGCCGGCCGGCTCCCGCTCGCCGAGAGGCTTGCTGCGCGCGAGGCGGCCTACCGCCGGCCGGGCCCGCCGCCCGCGCCGCCGACGGTCCGGCTGCTCGACGACGTCGCGTCCGCGGCGACCGTCGTCGAGGTCCGCGCGGCCGACGGCATGGGGGTCCTGCACCGCATCACGGCGGCGCTCGAGGGCGCCGGTCTCGACGTGCGCAGCGCGCACATCTCGACCCTGGGCGCCGACGTCGTCGACGCCTTCTACGTGGTCGGCGCCGACGGCCGCCCGGTCAGCGACGACGCGGCGAGGGACGACTGCACGCGCGCGGTGACTGCCGCACTGCTCGCTCCCGGCCAGGCGACTGGGCCATTGAGCGGCTGACGCCGGCGCGCGCCGCGGCTTACCCTGCGGACAGGGAGGCGGGGCGTGCGAGGACGAGCCAGCGCGGGAGCGCGGCAGGCGGTTGCGGCTGCCGCTGCGCTCGTGCTGCCGTCGATCCGGCTCGCCCGAGCGTTGCACCGCACGCGGACCGAGCTCGCCGACGCGCAGCGCCGGCTGGTCGAGCAGGCGCAGCGCGATGCCCTGACCGGGCTGCCGAACCGGGCGTGGGTGATCGCCGAGCTGAGTCGCATCCTGTCGCGCCGCGAGCCGGTGGCGCTGGTGCTGCTCGATCTCGACCGCTTCCAGGTCGTCAACGACGGCCTGGGCCACGACGCCGGCGACCGCTTCCTGCGCGCCGTCTCCGACCGGCTGCGCACCGCGGCGCCCGCCGGCTGGGACGTCGCGCGGCTCGGTGGCGACGAGTTCGCGCTGGTCGCCCGGGGTGCGCGCACCGACGAGGACGCCGCGGGCATCGCGGCGACGGCCTTGCGGGCGCTCACCGAGCCGGTCGAGGTCTCGCCGTCCGTGGCGCTGGTCCCGGTGGCCAGCGCGGGTGTGGTCGTGGCCCGGCACGGCGCGACGGCCGACACGCTGCTACGCGACGCCGACACCGCCATGTACGTCGCGAAGGGCGCCGGCGGCGGTCGGGCGCAGGTGTTCACGTCGGCGCTGCATGACGCCGCGGCCCGCACGCACGCGCTCGAGGTGGACCTGCGGCGCGCGCTGCACGACGACGCGCTGACGGTCGTCTACCAGCCGGTCGTCGACCTGATCACCGGTAAGGTCGCCGGCTGCGAGGCGCTCGTGCGCTGGGACCACCCCGAGCGGGGGCCGGTGCCGCCGAGCGAGTTCGTGGCTGTCGCCGAGCAGAGCGGCCTGGTGGTCGAGCTCGGCGACGTCGTGCTGCAGAAGGCGCTGCACGACGCCGCCACCTGGCCCATGGGGCTGCGGGGGATCGCGCCGGGCGTGGCCGTCAACGTCTCGGTCCGCCAGCTGCTGGACCCGAGCCTGCCCAAGCGGGTCGCGGCGCTGCTGCACGACACCGGCGTCGACCCCGGCCGGCTCACGCTCGAGGTCACCGAGTCTGCGCTCGCCGGCGACATGGGCCCTGTCGTCGAGGCTCTGCAGGCGCTGCGCGACGTCGGCGTGCGGCTGGCGATCGACGACTTCGGCACCGGGCACGCGTCGCTGAGCTACCTGGCCGGCTTCCCGGTCGACGTCGTCAAGATCGACCAGTCGTTCGTCGCCGGAGCAGCGCGCGACGCAGGTAGCGCCGCGATCGTGTCGGGCATCGTCGCGATGGCCGAGGCGTTCGGGCTGCGCGTCGTCGCCGAGGGAGTCGAGGAACCCGACCAGCTGCGCGTGCTGCGGCGGGCCGGCGTCGACGAGGCGCAGGGTTTCCTGCTCGCCCGGCCGCTGCCCGCGGAGGAGGTCGTCGGCGTGCTGTCGGCGGCGATCGCGGAGGAGGCCGTCCCGCTGCCCCGAGCGCCGGCCATGCCTGCCTCGGCCGCCTCGGACCTCGACACCCCGCAGCGGTTCCGGCTGCTGCTCGATGCCGCGCGCGACGTCACGGCGTGCGTCGACCTCGAGTCGGTGCTCGAGCGCTCGTTCGCCGCGCTGCGCACCTTCGTCGAGTTCACCGGCGGCTCGATCCAGCTCGTCGACGGCGACGTCGTCCGGCTGGCCGCCACCGACCCGCCGGCGACGCCCGAGGCGCTCGCCGCGTCGATCCCGCTCGGTCAGGGGATCGGCGGCGGCATCGCGCTGTCCGGCGAGCCCCGGTACCTGCCCGACATCACCATCGTGTCGGCGGTGACGCCCGGCCGGCGCAGCACGAGCACGTCGTCCGGCGTGCGGAGCTACTACGGCGTGCCGCTGGTCGCTGAGGGTCGCATCATCGGCGTGCTGCAGGTCGACTCCACCGAGGTCGACGCCTTCGACGAGGCCGACCGGCTGCTGGTGCTGTCGTTCGCGTCGGTGGTCGCGGCGGCGCTGCAGAACATCCGGATGTTCGAGCGCGAGCTCGACGTGCTGCAGCGCCCGCCCGGCTGACGTCCGCGTTCGCGGCACCGTCTCGCGCACGCACGGCTAGACACCCCACGGCTGCAAGGTGTCAAGCGGCGGCTTGGTCCTGTTGCGCAATGTGCGGCCACCCGGTGCGCTCGTCGTAGGCGGTGCCGTGTCGCAGGCAGCCGTGCAGGATGCCGACGAGCCGGTTACCCAGGGCGCGCAGGGCCTGGTGGTGGGTAGCTCCGCGGGCGCGTTGCGCGTCGTAGTAGGCGCGGGCGCCCTTTGAGGTGCTCAGGGCGCTGAAGGCCCACTGGTAGAGCGCGTCGGCCAGCCGCCTGTTGCGGGCGTGCCGGGCCAGCACGACGCGTCGGGTGCCGGAGGCGCGGGTGATCGGGGAGGTGCCGGCGTAGTTCTTGCGCGCTCTAGCATCGGCGTAGCGGTGCGGGTCGTCCCCGAACTCCGCGAGCACCCGAGCGCCGAGGACCACACCGAGTCCGGGCAGACTGCGCAGGATCTCTGCGCTCGGGTGCTGCTCAAAAGACGCCGACAGCTTCTGCTCGACCGTCTCGATCTGCCGGACCAGCTCGGCGGTGACAGCGACCAGCGCGCTGACCGTCGCGCCGAACGCCTCGGCGACCAGCGGCAGGGCCTGCAGCTGCTCGGTGCGCAGTGCGGCGACGATCTGCTCGGCGCGGCGGGTGATGTTGCGCTGCCGGCCGCCGGTCCGCAGTGCCGCCTCGACTTGGGTGCGGCGCAGCGCGGCGCCGCGCTGCGGCGTCGGGGCCTTGGCCAGCACCGCCAGCGCGTCCGGGTGCGCGAGGTCCTCGAACGCGGCCAGTGCGGCGGGGTAGAACTCGCGCAGCGTGGAGCGCAGCGCGTTGGTCTGCCGCTGCCGGGTCCAGATCAGGTTCTGATGGGTGCGGGACAGCACCTTGACCGCCTCGGCCAGCTCGCTGTCCCCGGCGATCGGACGGTGGTGCTGCCGGTCGGTGCGGACCAGGTCGGCCAGCACCTTGGCATCACCCGGGTCGCTCTTGGCCCCGGAGGTGACGTGCCGCTCCCGGTAGCGCGCCACCGACAGCGGGTTGATCGCGAACACCTGATAGCCGGCCGCGCGCAGCGCCTGCACCCAGGTGCCGCGGTCGGTCTCGATCCCGACCACGACCTGGTCGGGCTCGGCGTCGGCCGGCAGGTGCTCAACCAGCAACGCGTGCAGCATCGCGATCCCGGCCAAGCCCTCGGGCAGCCGCCGTCGCGCCAGCCGTCGACCTTGCTCGTCCTGCACCTCGACGTCGTGATGGGCCTCCGCCCAGTCGTCTCCGACGAACAGCAACCGCGTCCTCCCGTCCTTCGAGCCGAACCTGTCGCCCGAGACCGCGGAGGAGGTTGACAGCGCGCTAATGGATCAGTGCTCGATCGGCACGACACCCCACCAGCCGTTCGGCCTCCTCACCGACCAGCGAGGGCACGATCTAGCCGTAGATCTCAACCTCGGACCTGCCTTGAGCAGTGCTCACCCGCCGGCGGCTCGGACGTCCGCAGCCTGCCCGAACTGCGACCGGCTGCCGTACGGGACCCATTAGCCTCGACCCCGACCTGCTCCCCGACGTCAGAGGCGCGATGTTCGACACCCTGTCCGACCGGCTCGACACGGTCTTCACCTCACTGCGGGGCAAGGGCCGGCTGACCGACGCCGACATCGACGCCACCGCCTGCGAGATCCGCATCGCGCTGCTCGAGGCCGACGTCGCCCTGCCGGTCGTGAAGGCGTTCATCGGCGCGGTGAAGGAGCGGGCGCGCGGAGCCGAGGTCTCGCAGGCGCTCAACCCGGCGCAGCAGGTCATCAAGATCGTGAACGAGGAGCTCGTCGCCGTGCTCGGCGGCGACACCCGGCACCTGCGGTTCGCGAAGAACCCGCCGACCGTGATCATGCTGGCCGGTCTGCAGGGCGCCGGGAAGACCACGCTCGCCGGCAAGCTCGCGCTCTGGCTCAAGAGCCAGGGCCACGCGCCGCTGCTCGTCGCCTGCGACCTGCAGCGCCCGAACGCGGTGCAGCAGCTCGAGGTCGTCGGCAAGCAGGCCGGCGCCGACGTGTTCGCCCCGCATCCGGGTACGAACGCCGCGGGCGTGAGCGCCGCGGCCCAGCCGGGCGACCCGGTCGAGGTGGCCCGTGCCGGCGTCGATCACGCCCGACGCATGAACCACGACGTCGTCGTCGTCGACACCGCCGGCCGCCTGGGCATCGACGCCGAGATGATGCAGCAGGCGGCGGACATCCGCGACTCCGTGCAGCCCGACGAGGTGCTGTTCGTCGTCGACGCGATGATCGGCCAGGACGCCGTCGTCACGGCGCAGGCGTTCCAGGACGGCGTCGGCTTCACCGGCGTCGTGCTCACCAAGCTCGACGGCGACGCCCGCGGCGGCGCCGCGCTGTCGGTGCGCCACCTCACCGGGCAGCCGGTGATGTTCGCGAGCACCGGCGAGAAGCTCAAGGACTTCGACGTCTTCCACCCCGAGCGGATGGCCTCGCGCATCCTCGGGATGGGCGACGTGCTCACCCTGATCGAGCAGGCCGAGCAGAGCTTCGACCGCGACACCGCCGAGCGGATGGCCGGCAAGCTCCAGACCGGTGAGGACTTCGACCTCGAGGACTTCCTCGAGCAGATGAAGCAGATCAAGAAGATGGGATCGCTGACGTCGATCCTCGGGATGCTGCCGGGGATGGGCGGTCAGCTGAAGGAGGCCCTCAACCAGGTCGACGACAAGGACCTCGACCGCATCGCGGCCATCATCCAGTCCATGACGCCGCAGGAGCGGCGCACACCCAAGATCTTGAACGGCTCGCGCCGCGCGCGGATCGCGAAGGGCTCGGGGGTGACCGTCACCGAGGTGAACAACCTCGTCGACCGGTTCTACGAGGCGCAGAAGATGATGAAGCAGATGGGCGGCATGGGCGGCCTGCCCGGCATGGGGCGCAAGGCCAAGCGCCAGCAGCAGAAGAGCGGCAAGAAGGGCAAGAAGGGCCCCGGGCGGGCCGGCGGGCCCAAGAAGCCGGCCGTGACCGACGGCGCCGGCGCGGCGGGACCCGCTGTGTCGCAGGGCCTTCCGCAGCTGCCGCCGGGCTTCTCCCTGCCGCCGGCGCTGGGCGGCGCTCCGAAGAACGGCCCCGACCCGCTCGGGCTCCGCCGACCCCGCTAGTGGAGGGGCTCGACCGGCTCGCGCTCGTCGTCGTCGACGTGCAGCAGGGCTTCACCGACGCCGCGTGGGGCCGGCGCGACAACCCCGACAGCGAGCGGAACGTCCTCGCGCTGCTCGACCGGTGGCGCACCACCGGTCGGCCCGTGGTGCTCGTGCGGCACGACTCCACGTCGCCGTCCTCGCCGCTGCGTCCCGGGCAGCCGGGCAACGACCTGCTTCCGGGCATCGACGGCCCGCACGACCTGCTCGTCACCAAGTCGGTGAACTCGAGCTTCCACGGGACGCCGGACCTCGACGCGTGGCTGCGTTCGCGCGAGCTCGACGGGATCGTCGTCTGCGGCATCACGACCAACCACTGCTGCGAGACGACCGCGCGGGTCGGCGGCAACCTCGGGCACCGCGTGCTGTTCGCTCTCGACGCCACGCACACCTACGACCGCCGCACGCCGGACGGCGACGTCGTGCCGGCCGAGGAGCTGGCGCGCGGGACGGCGGCCAACCTGCACGGCGAGTTCGCCACCGTGGTGCGCACGGCGGAGCTGCTCGGGTGAGGCGCGCGGCGCTGATGGCCGCGGCGGCCACCGCAGCGCTGCTGCTCCCGGCCTGCACGGCCGACGACACGCGGGAGCCGACGCCGGCGACCGCGCCGGTGGCGGCCGAGCCGGTCTGGCTGTGCCGCCCCGACTCCGAGACCTCCGTCTGCGAGGACGGTCTCGACGCCGTCGCCGTGACGGCGTCGGGCCGAGCGCCCGACCCGTTCGAGCCGGCGGCGGACCCCGCCGTCGACTGCTTCTACGTGTACCCGACCGTCTCCCGCGCGCCCGGCGACAGCGCACCCCGCGAGAGCGAGCCGGCGGTCGTCGCCACGGTGCGGGCGCAGGCGGCGCTGTTCGGCGAGGTGTGCCGGCTGTTCGTGCCGGTGTACCGGCAGGTGACGGTCGAGGGGTTGAGCCGCGGCCGGTTCTTCGCGCCCGAGCTGCAGGAGAGGGCCTACGCCGACGTCCGCGACGCCTGGCGCACGTACCTGGCCGCGGCCGAGCCCGACCGCGGCGTCGTCCTGATCGGGCACTCGCAGGGCGCGATGGTCCTCGCGCGGCTCCTGTCCAAGGAGGTGCTGCCGGCGCCCGACGTCCGGGACCGCGTCGTGTCGGCGCTGCTGGTGGGCGGCAACCTCACCACCGCCGAGGGCTCCGACATCGTCGACCGCGCGGGCGACCTGCCGGTGTGCGAGGAGGTCGGGCAGGTGCGGTGCGTCGTCGCGTACAGCACCTTCGCCGAGCGGCCACCGGAGGACGCGTTCTTTGGGCGCACCGTGGCCGGCCGCTCGGTCGTCTGCACGGACCCGACCCGGCTGTCCGGCGGCGACGGCACGCTCCACCCGTACTTTCCGACCGACCGGCTCGGACCCGACGGCGGCCTGTCGCTGGCGCTGCCGGCGCCCGACGGGCAGGCGGGCTTCGTCGCCTACCCGGGCGCCGGGACCGCTGAGTGCCGGACCGAGGACGGCGCCAGCTGGCTGCACGTCACGCCGGTGCCAGGAGCGCCGCTGCCCACCGCTGACCCGCGGCTGGCCTCGGCGTGGGGGCTGCACGCCGTCGACGTCACCCTCGCGCTCGGCGACCTCGTCGACGTCGTGCGGCGGCAGGCCGAGACGTGGGAGCAGCGAGGCTGAGCGGCCGCCTGTGCGCTCGCGACGTCGTCCCACCCCGGCTCGCCACTTCCCTCATGGCGTCATGACAGGGAGACCTTTGAATGGGGGTTGCGCTCACGACACGGTGAGGGAAGTGGCCGTGACCGCCGATGACCCCGCCCTACCGACCCAGCCCCGGGGCGGCGAACAACGCTGCCCGCGCTTCGTCAGTAGCGTCGCGACGGCTGCAGCGACCGGCCGGCCACGAGCAGGCCGCTGACGACGGCGAGCGCCTGAGCCGTGGCCGCGACCGTCAGTGCCCCGGCGACGCCGTACGACGCCGCGGCCACTCCCGCGACCGCGCTGCCGACGGCGAAGCCACCGAACTTCAGCGACGCGGCGGTCGTCACGATCTGGGTACGCATCGACGCGGGCGACCACAGCTCGCGGACCGCGAGCGTCGAGGCCAGCACCGGACCCTCGAGCGCTCCGGCCACCGCGATGATCGCGACGGCGACGGGCAGCGACGGCGCGAGCAGCAGCGCACCCCACGCCAGCCCGAGCCCGGCGATGCCGATGTAGGTGAGGCGCATCGGGCCGATCGACGGAGTGCGCACGGCGACCAGCAGCGAACCGGCCAGCGCGCCGAGCGCGAAGGTGGAGAAGAGCAGCCCGGCTGCAGCTGCGCCGGCGCCGAGGTCGCGCGCGAGCAGCGGGAAGGCCACCGGCATCGCGCCCATCCCGGCGAACGCGATCGTCGTCGCCGTGGTGACCGAGCGCAGCGCGGGTGTCCGCACCAGCAGCTGCAGGCCGTCGCGGACGGTGCGCCACAGCCCGCGGCTGCCCGCCGGGAGCGGTGGCACCGGCATCGGCACCCGCAGCACCGCGACCAGGGCGAGCGCGGAGAGCCCGGCGATCACGGCCACCGCCACATCCGCGCCGAGCAGGCCGGCGATCGTGCCGACCATCGCGGGGCCGGTCACCGCCGCGACGTTGTACGACGTCGCCTCGGCGCCGTACGCGCGACGGAGCAGCGGCGCCGGGACCAGCGGGGCGATGAGCCCGGTGAAGCCGCCGGTGAGGACGGGCGCCGTCACGCCGGACAGCAGCGCGAGACCGAGCACGACCGACGCCGGAGCCGAGCCGGTGGCGGCGAGCAGCCCCAGCAGCCCACCGAGCAGCAGCAGCTGGTTGGCGACGAACGCGCGCCGCCGCCGGGTCGTGCGGTCGAGCCACGCGCCGAGCACCGGGCCGGTGACCAGAGCGGGAAGCGTCAGGGCGCCGACGACAGCGCCGGCGAGCGCGGGGGAGCCGGTCCGCTCGAGCACCAGCAGGACGACGGCGACGCGGGCCGCCTCGTTGGCCAGCCGGGCCGTGGTGCTCGCCGTGAACAGCCGGCGCAGCCCGGCGGAGCGCCACAGCCCCACGGGGGAGTCGACGGCGGGCACGCCGCCGGCGAGCTGCTCGACCTCCCGGAGACTCGTTGCGCGCACACAGACATGGTCGGCCCGTACCGGCGGGTAGGGCGGCGTCCGGGGCTGTGCGATCGCTCACCCCCGCCTCGGACCGCGGCGGTCTGGCACACTGTCCGGCGAGTCACCGCCGTCCGACGGCCCTCTACCCGTCGCCGGCGTGCCCGCACGAACGCGACCCCGGTGCACCCCCACGCGCCAGGCGGGTCGCTTCCCCACGCCGTACGACTGGAGCACGAACACCCCGTGGCAACCAAGATCAAGCTCATGCGCCTTGGCAAGATGCGCGCCCCGCACTACCGCATCGTCGTCGCGGATGCGCGCACCAAGCGCGACGGCCGCGTCATCGAGACGATCGGCAAGTACCACCCGAAGGAGGAGCCCTCCTTCATCGAGGTCGACAGCGAGCGCGCGCAGTACTGGCTCGGCGTCGGCGCCCAGCCGACCGAGCCGGTCGCCGCCATCTTCCGGGTCACCGGCGACTGGCAGAAGTTCAAGGGCGAGCCGGCTCCGCCGCCGATGAAGGTCGCCGAGCCGAAGGCCGACAAGAAGGCGGTGTTCGAGGCCGCTGCCAAGCAGAACCTCGAGGGCGGCGGTGGCGCGGCGACCACGCCGAAGAAGAAGGCCGCCGCCGGCAAGAAGGCCGACGACGACACCGCGCCCGCCGGGCACGCCGCCCCGAAGGCCGACGAGCCGACGACGGCGACCCCCGCGCAGGCTGAGGGCGAGGGCGCGAGCAAGGCTGCCGACACCGCCGCCGCCTCGCCCGAGGGCGACGCCGCGCCGGACCCGGACGCCAGCGCGGCGCAGGCCGGCACCGGCTCGACGCAGGAGGCCGGCGGGGCCGCTGACGCCTCGGCCGCCGCCGACGCCGCCGACAGCGCGACGAGCGAGTCCTAGGCGTGCTCGAGCAGGCCCTCGAGCACCTGGTCAAGGGCATCGTCGACAACCCCGACGACGTCACCGTCGACCTCGTCTCCGGCCGGCGCGGGCGCACCCTCGAGGTGCGCGTGCACCCGGACGACCTCGGCAAGGTCATCGGCCGCAACGGGCGCACCGCGAAGGCGCTGCGCACGGTCATGACGGCGCTCGGCGGTCGCGGCGTGCGCGTCGACGTCGTCGACACCGACCTGGCCTGAGGCCCGGCTGAGCGAGCCCGGCACGGCGCCGCCCGGTTCCGACGACCTCGTCGTCGTGGGCCGGGTGGGCCGTCCGCAGGGCGTGCGCGGCGAGGTCACCGTCGAGGTGCGCACCGACGCCCCCGACGAGCGCTTCGTGCCCGGTGCCGTGCTGCTCACCGAGCCGGCCGACCGCGGGCCGCTGACCGTCGCGCAGGCGCGCGACCACTCCGGCCGGCTCGTTCTCACCTTCGACGGCGTGGACGACCGCAGCGCCGCCGAGGCGCTGCGCGACACCCTTCTGCTCGTCGACGTCCGGACGCTCGCGCCGATCGAGGACCCCGACGAGTTCCACGACTGGCAGCTGCGCGGCCTGGTCGCCGAGACCGGCGGCGGCGAGCCCGCCGGCGTCGTGGTCGACGTGCTGCACCTGCCGCACGGCGACGTCCTCGTGCTGCGCGTCGACGACGGAGGTCACGGGCGGGAGGTGCTCGTGCCGTTCGTGCGTGACATCGTGCCGGTGGTCGACGTCGCGGCCGGACGCGTCGTGCTCACACCGCCGGAGGGGCTGATGGAGCCGTGACCGGACGCACCGCGCCCGCCGAGACGGCGGTGACCACCGAGGAGCAGCTCGTCGAGCTCGTCGGCGTCCCGCTGCAGCGGGTGGCGGACAGGGTGCGCCCCGTGCTGGCCGACCTCGACCGCGCGTGGATCGCCGCGTCGCCGTTCTGCCTGCTGGCGACGGCGGACGCCGCCGGGCGCTGCGACGTCTCGCCGAAGGGCGACCCGTCCGGCGTCGCGCACGTGCTCGACGAGCGCACGCTGGTGCTGCCCGACCGGCCCGGCAACCGCCGCGTCGACGGCTTCCGCAACGTGCTGGCGAACCCGCACGCCGGCCTGCTGTTCGTCGTTCCCGGCCGCGGCGACACGCTGCGCGTCAATGGCCGCGCCCGGCTGGTCAGTGACGCGCCGTGGTTCGACGACCTCGTCGTGCAGGGGCACCGGCCGCGGCTGGCGCTGGTGCTCGACGTCGAGGAGGTCTTCCACCACTGCGCCAAGGCGTTCCTGCGCTCGCACCTGTGGGAGCCGGAGACCTGGCGGCCGGACGCATTGCCGTCGACCGCTGTGCTGGCGAAGCGGTTCATGCTCATGCAGGAGCCGCTGGAGGAGATCGAGCGGTACTACGGCGAGGCGTACGCGGAGCGCCTGTACCGCGGCTGAGGGCGGGACCGAGCGTGCGCGTCGACGTCCTGACGATCTTCCCCCAGTACCTGGCGCCGCTGGGCGTCTCGCTGCTCGGCAAGGCGCAGCAGCGCGGGCTGCTCGAGGTGCACGTCCACGACCTGCGGCAGTGGACGACCGACGTGCACCGCACCGTCGACGACACCCCGTACGGCGGCGGTCCCGGCATGGTGATGACGCCGGAGCCGTGGGGTCGCGCGCTCGACGCCGTGCTCGCGGAGGGCGGCCGGGCCGAGGCTCCGGTGCTCGTGGTGCCGACGCCGAGCGGTCGCCCGTTCACGCAGGCGATGGCGGCCGACCTCGCCCGCGAGCCGTGGCTGGTGTTCGCCTGCGGCCGCTACGAGGGGATCGACGCACGCGTCCTCGACGACGCCGCCGAGCGCATGCGCGTCGTCGAGGTGTCGCTCGGCGACTACGTCCTGGCCGGCGGCGAAGTGGCGGTGCTCGTGATCGTCGAGGCCGTCGCCCGGCTGCTGCCGGGGGTGCTGGGCAACGCCGAGTCGGTCGTGGACGACTCCTTCGCCGAGGGCGCGATGGCCGCGCTGCTCGAGGGGCCGGTGTACACCCGGCCACCGGTGTGGCGTGGGCGCGCGGTGCCGGAGGTGCTGCTGTCCGGCGACCACGCGGCGATCGCCCGCTGGCGCCGTGAGCGGGCGCTGGAGCGCACCCGCGAGCGGCGGCCCGAGCTGCTCGAGCGGCCGGTGGACGACGGGCCGGGCCCAGAGGGCGGTCGCGAGCCGGGTCCCCCGCGCGGCGCTGTGGCAGAGTAGAGGGCTGTCGCGGCCCGGAAGACGGGCCTGCCCGCCACCCCGACCGACCCGGCCCGCGCGCCCCTGCGCGCTGCGCCGCACGAGGAAGCGAAGCCCCATGAACGTCCTGGACCAGCTCGACGCCGCGCAGCTGCGCACCGATGTGCCGGAGTTCCGGCCCGGTGACACCGTCGACGTCGGCGTCCGGGTCGTCGAGGGCAACCGCTCGCGCGTGCAGCGCTTCCAGGGCGTCGTCATCCGCCGCCAGGGCGGCGGCGTCCGCGAGACCTTCACGGTCCGCAAGGTCAGCTTCGGCGTCGGCGTCGAGCGCACGTTCCCGGTGCACACGCCGGTCATCGAGGACATCAAGGTGGTCACCCGCGGCGACGTCCGCCGGGCGAAGCTGTACTACCTGCGCGAGCTGCGCGGCAAGAAGGCCAAGATCAAGGAGCGCCGCGAGTCGGTACCGGTGACCAAGGGGTCGGCCCGTACCGCGCCGGCCGACCCGGCCGCTCCGGCCGAGCCGCCGACCGCCGCGCCCACCGCTCCCGCCGAGGCGTGACCTCGGGCGCGTCGGGGCACGTCGCCGGCCGAGGCCGTCCGGCACGGACCGGCTGACCGCTTCGTTGGGAGCCTCGTGACTGACGTCGAGCGCGACGCCCCGGCCCCGGCCGGCGTCCACGCCGCCCCGCGCAAGGGCTCGTTCGTGCGCGAGCTGCCGGTGCTGCTGCTCGTCGCGCTCGTTCTGGCGCTGCTCATCAAGGCGTTCCTCGTCCAGGCGTTCTACATCCCGTCCGGGTCGATGCAGGACACCCTCGACATCCGCGACCGGGTGCTCGTGAACAAGCTCGTCTACGACTTCCGCGACATCCACCGCGGCGAGATCGTCGTCTTCGACGGCGAGGGCAGCTTCACCGAGCCCGAGTCGGTCATCCCCGAGCCGACCAACCCGGCGCAGCGCGGACTGCAGGAGGTGGCGGGGTTCCTCGGCCTCGGCGTGCCGGGGGAGAAGGACTTCATCAAGCGGGTCATCGGCGTCGAAGGCGACCGGGTGGCGTGCTGCACCGACGGCCACGTCACGGTGCAGCCGGCGGGCTCCGACCGCCCGGTCGAGCTGCAGGAGGACTACCTGCTCGACGACGACCAGCGGCCGTTCTGCGAGGGCGGCGCGACCGCCGACGCGTGCCCGCCGGGCACGCCCGGGGTGCTCGTGCCCGAGGGCAGGATCTGGGTCATGGGCGACCACCGCTCGCAGTCGCGCGACTCGCGGTCGTACATGGACAACGCCGACAGCGGCACCGTGCCCGTCGACCAGGTCATCGGGCGGGCGTTCGTCGTCGTCTGGCCGGTCGACCGCGCGAAGGTGCTCCGCGTCCCGGAGACCTTCGACGGCCCGCTCAGCGCGCTGCCGGCCGGCGCCGCGGTCGCCACGCCCTACGCGCTCGGCCTCGTCGGCGCACTGCCGGTGCTCGCCGTCCGCCGGCGCTGGCGCCGCCGCGGCCGGCACGCCGCCTGAGCGCTCCACGAGGCGCCCACCGGCCGGATCGCTGACCTAGCATCGCCGGACGTGACCTCCCTGCCCGCCGGCGCCGACGTCGTCGAGCGGCGGGCCGCCCGGGTGCTGCTGGTCGACGCCGCCGGCCGCGTGCTGCTGTTCCACGGCTGTGACCCGCTCGACGCCGGCGCGGGCTCCTGGTGGTTCACGCCGGGCGGCGGGCTCGACCCGGGCGAGACGCCGGCGCAGGGCGCCGCCCGCGAGCTCGCCGAGGAGACCGGCCTGCTCGTCGCGCCCGAGCAGCTCGGCGCCCCCGTGTACGCGCGGGTCGCGCAGTTCCGCTTCGCCGGCGGCGCCTACCGCCAGAGCGAGGACTTCTTCGTCCTGCGGGTCGACGCGCACGACGTCGACACCTCAGGCTTCAGCGAGCTCGAGACGAGCTCGGTGCTCGGCCACCGCTGGTGGACACCGGCCGAGCTGCGCGGCACGGCCGACCGCGTCTACCCGCCCGAGCTGCCCGACCTGGTCGAGCGGGCGCTCGCGTGATGCACGCGCCGCGCCCGGTCGTGCGGTCGGAGAACGGCCTGTGGGCCTACGACCGGGTGCTGCAGCGCAGCGGCTTCCCGCTGGTCGCCGGCGTCGACGAGGCCGGGCGCGGGGCGTGCGCCGGTCCGCTCGTCGTCGCGGCCGCGGTGCTGCCGGAGGGGCGTCGCGGCGAGATCCCCGGGCTGGCCGACAGCAAGCTGCTGACGCCGGCCGCCCGCGAGGCGGCGTGCGAGCAGGTCCGTCGCAGGGCGCTGGCGTGGTCGGTCGTCGTCGTGCCGCCGGGCGAGGTCGACCGGTGCGGCCTGCACGTCATGAACGTGCGTGCGATGCGGCAGGCGGTCGCCCGGCTGCGGCCGTGCCCGTCGTACGTGCTGACCGACGGCTTCCCCGTCGCCGGCCTGCCGGTGCCGGCGCTCGCGGTCTGGAAGGGCGACCGCGTCGCCGCCAGCGTCGCGGCGGCGTCGGTGCTGGCGAAGGTGACGCGCGACGCGATCATGGTCGACCTGCACGAGCGCTACCCGGCGTACGAGTTCGACCGGCACAAGGGCTACGTGACGCCGGAGCACAGCGCGGCGCTCGCGGCGCACGGGCCGTGTCCGGAGCACCGCTTCTCCTACGTGAACGTGCGCGCGGCGCGGGGCGCGCTGCCCGGGCCCGACGGCCCGCTGCGGCAGACTGGCGGCGGGCCCGAGCACGAGGCCTGCGACGATCCCGAGCTGCTGGAGGCCAGCGCATGAGCACCGCGCCATGAGTGCCGAGGACCTCGAGAAGTACGAGACCGAGATGGAGCTCCAGCTCTACCGGGAGTACCGCGACATCGTCCGGCAGTTCGACTACGTGGTCGAGACCGAACGCCGGTTCTACCTCGCGAACACGGTCGACGTGCAGCCGCGCAGCGCCGACGGCGAGGTGTGGTTCGAGCTGACGCTCGGCGACGCGTGGGTGTGGGACATGTACCGGCCGGCGCGCTTTGTGAAGAGCGTCCGGGTGCTGACGTTCAAGGACGTGAACGTCGAGAAGCTCGACAAGCCCGACCTCGAGCTCCCCCGGGCGAGCGAGCACTAGGGACGGCCGACCCGGGTAGGGCACCGGCGTCCGGCCGTCCGAGGAGGAGCCCATGAGCGAGCAGACGCCGTCCAGCAGCGCCGACGCCCCCGACGGCGGCGAGCCCGTCGACCTCGGCGACCGCACCGCCCCGGGCGACAGCGGCACGGGCTACTCCGGGTCGCCCGTGGGCAACCAGGGCAAGTCGGAGCCGATGCCCTCGACGCCGGGGCACCGCGATCCGAACGCCCCGCTCACCCCTCCCACGCTCGACGAGATGAACGTGGGCGCCGACGACCCGCAGCGGCCGTCGTTCGGCAGCACCCCGCCGGCGTCGGGCGCGGTGTCGGCACCCGGCGATCTGTCCGGCCCGGGCGCCGCGCCGTACGAGACGCGGCCGTCGGTCGACGGCACCTCGCCGACGGGCACCGACCGCGGGCCGGAGGTGCCGCTGTCGTCGACGCCGGGCGAGTCGCACCGGGCGCCGGGCCTGCAGGGCACGCCGTCACCGGCCGAGCGGGTCGAGACCGACGTCGAGGAGAGCGCCGGCGCGATGGCGCGCGACACCGGTCGCCCGGCCGGATCGGGCGACCCGCAGGGCGTGCCGGCGGTCGGCACGACGCCGTCGGACGGCACGAGCGAGGAGCACGGCGTGGTGCAGGGGGCACGGATCCCGCAGGCGGACGAGCGCTCCTGAGCCGCGAGGCGCCGGCTGTGGACGGCCGGCCGGTCTCCACAGTCTGAGCGACGGCGCGCACGCGGGCGGCCGCGACCC
>JBKHYE010000045.1:0-4368 GCA_046565705.1 Actinomycetes bacterium | reverse complement strand
GCGCCAGCTCCTCCTCGGTGAGCCCGGCGCTGCCGTACTCGCGCCGCAGGGCGGCCAGGTCACGCGGCTGCACGGGCGGAGGCTAGGCGAGCACCGTGGTCCGCGCCCGGTGCGGGGCCGGGCGGCGCCGGATGCGGGGCACGGCAGAATGGGTCGACCCGCACGCCGCCGGCCGGCTCCTACCCAGAGCCGCACGACGCGAGGAGCCGCCGCACATGGCGAACGAGACCCTCTTCAAGCCCGGTCTCGAGGGCGTCATCGCCTTCGAGACCGAGATCGCCGAGCCCGACAAGGAGGGCAGCGCCCTCCGGTACCGCGGCGTCGACATCGAGGACCTCGTCGGCAACGTCAGCTTCGGCAACGTCTGGGGCCTGCTGGTCGACGGCAAGTTCAACCCCGGGCTGCCGCCCGCCGAGCCGTTCCCGCTCCCGGTGCACTCCGGCGACATCCGCGTCGACGTCCAGTCCGCCGTCGCGATGCTGACGCCGGCGTGGGGGCTCCAGCAGATGCTCGACATCGACGAGGCGCAGATCCGCGAGGACCTCGCGCGCATCTCGGTGATGACGATGTCGTACGTGGCGCAGTCAGCCCGCGGCCTCGGCGTGCCGATGGTCCCGCAGAGCGAGATCGACAAGGCCGAGACGATCGTCGAGCGCTTCATGCGGCGCTGGAAGGGCGAGCCCGACCCGGCGCACACCAAGGCCGTCGACGCCTACTTCGTCAGCGCCGCCGAGCACGGCATGAACGCCTCCACGTTCACCGCGCGCGTCATCGCCTCCACCGGTGCGGACGCCGCCGCGGCCATCTCAGGAGCGATCGGCGCGCTGTCCGGCCCGCTGCACGGCGGCGCGCCCAGCCGGGTGCTCACCATGCTCGACGAGGTCGAGCGCTCCGGCGACGCGCTCGGGTACGTCAAGGGCGTGCTCGACCGCAAGGAGCGCCTCATGGGGTTCGGGCACCGCGTCTACCGCGCCGAGGACCCGCGCGCCCGCGTCCTGCGCCGCACCGCCAAGGAGCTCGGCTCCCACCGGTACGAGGTCGCGGACGAGCTCGAGAAGGCGGCCATCGAGGAGCTCACCAGCCGCTACCCCGACCGCCCGCTGCGCACCAACGTCGAGTTCTGGTCCGCCGTCGTCCTCGACTTCGCCGAGGTGCCGGCGCACATGTTCACCTCGATGTTCACCTGCGCCCGCACCGCCGGGTGGAGCGCGCACGTGCTCGAGCAGAAGCGGCTGGGCAAGCTCATCCGCCCGTCGGCGAAGTACGTCGGCCCGGGCCCGCGCCCGGTCGACGCCGTCGAGACCGGGCAGCTGCCGGCCGGCAACCAGGTCTGACCTCCGCACCACCCCCGAACCCGAAGGCAGCTCGTGACCTCCCCTGAGATCCGCATCCCCGCCGACCTCCTGCCCCAGGACGGCCGCTTCGGCGCCGGGCCGAGCAAGGTGCGCCCCGCCCAGCTCGACGCCCTCGTCGCCACCGGTCGGGAGTACCTCGGCACGTCCCACCGGCAGAAGCCGGTGAAGAGCCAGGTGGGCCGCGTGCGCGCCGGCCTGCGCCAGCTGTTCTCGCTGCCCGACGGCTACGAGGTCGTGCTGGGGAACGGGGGTGCGACGGAGTTCTGGGACATCGCGACGTTCGGCCTGATCCGGTCGAAGAGCCTGCACGCCAGCTTCGGCGAGTTCTCCAGCAAGTTCGCCGCCGCAAGCACCAGCGCGCCGTTCCTCGACGACCCGGTCGTCGTCAAGAGCGAGCCCGGCACCCACCCGCACCTGACGGCCGAGCCGGGCGTCGACCTGTACGCGCTCACCCACAACGAGACCTCGACCGGCGTCATGATGCCCGTGCGCCGGGTCGAGGGGGCGGACGACGGCGCGCTGGTGGCCGTCGACGCGACCTCGGGCGCCGGCGGGCTCCCGGTCGACCCGGCCGAGTTCGACGTCTACTACTTCTCGCCGCAGAAGTGCTTCGCCTCCGACGGCGGCCTGTGGTTCGCGCTCATGTCCCCGGCTGCGCTGGAGCGGGTGTCGGAGATCGCGGCGAGCGGCCGGTGGGTGCCGGCGTCGTACGACCTCACCATCGCGCTCGACAACAGCACCAAGGACCAGACGTACAACACGCCGTCGCTCGCCACGATCTTCCTGATGGCCGAGCAGGTCGACTGGATGAACGAGCAGGGCGGGCTCGAGTGGTGCCTCTCGCGCACCGCCGACTCGTCGTCGCGGCTGTACGCGTGGGCCGACAAGAGCGACTACGCCACGCCGTACGTGCAGGACGCCGAGAAGCGCTCCCAGGTCATCGGCACCATCGACCTCGACGACAGCATCGACGCCGCCGCCGTCGCGAAGGTGCTTCGGGCCAACGGCGTCGTCGACACCGAGCCGTACCGCAAGCTCGGCCGCAACCAGCTGCGCATCGCCATGTTCCCGGCGATCGACCCCGACGACGTCGAGGCGCTCACCCGGTGCGTCGACCACGTCGTGGAGAAGCTCTCCTGACCGACCGTCCGCCGCAGCAGGCGCCGCTGCCGCAGGCGTGGGTGCCGCGCGTCGTCAACCTCGCGGTGGCGGTGGTCTTCCTGCTACTGCTCGCCCCCGTGTTCGGGGCGTGGGGCGGCATGCCCTGGTACGTGCAGGCGGCCATCGTGCTGTTCGGGCTGCCGTTCGCACTGGTGGCGCTGCTGGCGCTGTCGTCCGCCGCCCGGCCCGGGTCGGTGGCGCGGGCGTTCCGGCGGCTGCGGCGCCGCTGACAGATCACCCGGTCGGCCCTGCGCCGGGCGGTGCGGAGCGCCGATGCAGCGGTCGAGGCGCAGCGCCAGGAGGAGCCATGGCCGACGACGAGCTCCCGCGCCTGTTCGGCGAGCTCGCCCGCGCGCTGCGCGACCGCGACACCCTCGAGCAGCAGCTGCAGCGCCGTCCGGACGACCCGCTGGTGCGCCGGCTCAGCCTGGCGGCGTGCGAGCGCGTGCTCGACCGACGCAACGCCCTCTACCGCGGGCTGATCCGTCAGGGCTGGACGCCGCCGCCGAGGGTCGTGCGCCACCTGCTGGAGGACGAGGTCATCGTCCGCGAGGACGTGGGCGGCGTCGGCGGCTGACCGGTCACCCCTGCAGCGGCAGGCGGTGCAGCACCCGGTGCCGCGTCGTCGCGCCGAGCGAGCTCTGCACGACCTCGACCTCGTCCGCCGTCCAGGCGGGGCCCTCGTAGCCCTCGAGGAGCGAGGCGTCCCGTGCCCGCCTGGCGACGGTGAGGTGCGGGCAGAACGGCCGGTCCTCCAGCGCGACGCCGCCGGCCCGGCACGCATCCGCGAGCCGCGCCGCGAGGCGGACCAGCCCGTCGACGTCGCCGTCCAGCCCGGCCCAGAGGACGCCGGCCCGGCGGAACGCGCCACCGCCGCGCACCCGCAGCCGCAGCGGAGGTGTCGTCGCGGTGACCTCGCCCAGCGCCGGCAGCAGCGGCCGCTCGGAGGAGATCTCGCCGAGGAAGACCAGCGTGACGTGCCACTGCGCGACGTCCGTGGTGCGGAGCCCGGCCACCGCGGCCGCGAGGTGCGCGCGCACCTCTGGCGGGGGACGCAAGGAGAGGAACACCCGCACGCGGGGAACGCTAGGCGCCTGGCACCCCGAGGAGGCAGTCGTGACCTCGACCCGTCCCACGCGCGTGACCGACCGCGAGGAGACTCCGGCCGAGCGCGCCGACCGCAACTGGAACGACCTGCTGCAGGAGCTCCGCGTCACCCAGACCGGCGTCGCGATCTTGTTCTCCGTGCTGCTCACCGTGCCGTTCTCGCAGCGCTTCGAGGACCTCAACGCCTTCGGCCGGCAGGTCTACCTCGCGGCCCTGCTGCTCGCGGCAGCGGCCGTCGTCGCCCTGACCGGTCCCGTGGCCTACCACCGGCTGCTGTTCGCGCGCGGCCTGAAGACGCAGATCGTGCGGGTCTCGCACCGGATGGCCCAGGCCGGGCTCGTTCTGCTCGGTCTGTCCGTCGTCGCCGTGCTGCTGCTCGTGTGCGACCTGCTCGTCCCCCGCAGCGCTGCCGTGCTGATCGCCGCCCTGTTCGGCGTCGGGACGGCCGCGCTGTGGCTGGTGCCGGCCGTGGCGCAGCGGCGGGAGGGCTCAGACGGCTGACGACCGCGCCGCGGGCTCCGACGACACCCGCACGTGCACGTGCGGCCGTCGCCGGCGCAGGTGCGGCTCGAGGCGCAACGCCCGCGTCCGCAGCGTCCACACCACCGCGGCGACGACGGCGACGAGCGTCGTGACGCCGCACAGCACCAGGGCCGCGCGCGGGCCGAGCGCCTGCGCGAGCGCGCCGACCACCGGCGCGCCGACGGGGGTGCCGCCGAGGAACACGAGCACGTACAGCGCCATG
>JBKHYE010000044.1:0-11029 GCA_046565705.1 Actinomycetes bacterium | reverse complement strand
CCGGTCGGCACCGACGACCCGTCGCTCGTGTCGGCGGACGGCCGCGCGGTGCTGCTGCCGCTGACGCTGTCCGACGACGAGAACCTCGAGGAGTCCATCGAGCCCGTGCTCGACGTCGTCGCCGGGGCCGACGGCAGCGACGGCTTCGCCGTCGACATCACCGGGCTCGCGACCCAGGGCAGCGACTTCGTCTCGATCAGCGAGCGCGACCTCCAGAAGGGCGAGCTGATCGGGCTCCCCGCCGCACTGCTCATCCTGCTGCTGGTGTTCGGGGCGCTGGTCGCGGGCGCCCTCCCGCTGCTGCTCGCGATCGTGTGCATCCCCGTGACGCTGGGCATCAGCGCGCTCGTCGGCCAGGCCTGGAGCCTGTCGTTCTTCCTCGTCAACATGGTGACGGCCATGGGCCTGGCGCTGGGCATCGACTACTCCCTGTTCGTCGTCTCTCGCTACCGCGAGGAACGTCGCGCCGGCGCGTCCCCGCTGGACGCCGTCGTCGCGTCCGCCTCGACCGCCGGCACGGCGGTGCTGTTCAGCGGCCTGTCGTTCACCGTGGCGCTGTCCGGCCTGTTCCTGGTGCCCGACACCGTCCTGCGGAGCCTGGCCGCCGGCGCCGTCATCGTCGGCATCGTCACCGTCGCGGCCGCCCTCACGCTGCTGCCCGCGCTGCTGGCCAAGCTCGGTGACCGTGTCGACGCCGCGCGCGTGCCGTTCGTCCACTCGGCCGTCCACGCGGGCGAGAGCGCCGAGGGCCGGTACTGGCGGCGAGCCGTCACCGCCGTCATGCGCCGGCCCGGGCTGTCTCTCGCGATCGCGAGCGGCGTCCTGCTGCTCGCCGCCGTCCCGGTGCTCGGGCTGCAGACGGGCAGCTCCGGCCTGTCCAGCCTGCCGGAGGACACCGTGTCCAGGGCCGGCTTCGTGGCGATGGAGCGCAGCTTCCCGGCCGCCGGACGGACCGACCCGGCGCGGGTCGTGATCGACGGCGCGACCAGCGATCCGGAGGTCGCGGCGGCGGTGGAGCGGCTGGAGCGCGCCGTCGCCGCCGACGAGCGCTTCGGGCAGCCGCGCACCGAGACGTTCCCGGCCGCCGACCTCACGGTCGTCGACGTGCCGCTGCCCGGCGACCCCAACGGCGCACCGGCCGAGCGGGCGCTGCACGTCCTGCGCGACGACGTCGTCGCGCCGGCGTTCGCGGGCACGGGGCTGGCGGCGCACGTGACGGGGTCGACCGCCTTCAACGTCGACTACGCCGACCTCATCGCCGACTGGCTGCCGGTCGTCATCGCGTTCGTGCTCGGCCTGACCGTGTTGCTGCTCACCGTGGTGTTCCGGTCGGTGGTGCTGGCGGCGAAGGCGGTGCTGCTCAACCTGCTGTCCGTGGGCGCCGCGTACGGCCTGCTCGTGCTCGTGTTCCAGGAGGGATGGGGGGCCGGCGCGCTGGGCTTCACGCAGGTCGACTCCGTCGAGCCGTGGGTGCCGGTGTTCCTGTTCTCGGTGCTGTTCGCCCTGTCGATGGACTACCACGTCTTCCTGCTGTCGCGGATCCGCGAGCACCACCTGCGCACCGGGGACACCCACGAGGCGGTTGCGCACGGCATCAGCTCGACCGCCCGCCTGATCACCGGGGCGGCGATGATCATCGTGGTCGTGTTCGCCGGCTTCGCGCTCGGGGACCTGGTCGGCTTCCAGCAGATGGGCTTCGGCGTCGCGGTCGCGCTGTTCATCGACGCGACGCTCGTGCGCTCGGTCGTCGTGCCGGCCAGCATGGCGCTGCTCGGCCGTTGGAACTGGTACCTGCCACGCTGGCTGCAGTGGCTGCCGGAGCTGCAGGTCGAGGCGCACCGCGTCATCACGCTGCCGGACGCCGCGATCCCCGCACCGCGGGCAGCGGCGGCGAAGGACGCGAAGGACGTGTCGCTGCGCGGGTGACCCGGCGGATCGGCCTGACCCGTCGCCCCGGCGGCTTCGGGGCGCACCGGCCGCTGGGGTACGTTGCCTCGGCCAAGCGCGTCGTCGACGAGGAAGCCGGTGAGAGGCCGGCGCGGTCCCGCCACTGTGACCGGGGAGCAACCCTCCACGCACGACCACCGCCTCGCAGCGGGAAGGTCGGGGGGAAGGCAGCGATCCGGGAGCCAGGAGACTCGGGGCGACGCGGACACCGACCAGGGGCGGACGACCCCGGAAGGAACCTCATGACCACTCCCGCTGCACCGGCCCCCCAGTCCTCCGTGCGCTCGCTCGTCCTGAACGGGCTGCTCCCGGCGCTCGTCGCGAGCCTCGCGCTGTTCGCCGTCGCGTTCGACCAGGGCCAGATCACCTCGGCCGTGGCCACCGGCGTTGACGACCTGCTCGTGCACGAGCTGTTCCACGACGCCCGGCACATGCTCGGCTTCCCCTGCCACTGAGGGGGACGGCGTGCGCTCCCCGTTCCTGCGCGGTGCGCTGAGCGGAGCGGCCGCCGGGCTGCTCGCCGCCACCGTCGCGTTCTTCGCGCTCGAGCCCGTGCTGCGCGAGGCGATCGCGCTCGAGGGAGGCACCGACGACGGGCTGGTCAGCCGGTCGGTGCAGGAGCGGCTCGGCGCCCCGATCGGCTTCGTGCTGACCGGTGTCGCGTTCGGGCTGGTGCTCGCGGCCGTCGACCGGGGCGTGCGTCCCGGCGGGTCGCCGTGGACCCGGTCGCTGGTGCTCGCCGGCGCGCTGTTCACAGCGGTCGTCGCCGTGCCGCAGCTGCGCTACCCGCCCAACCCGCCCGGCGTCGGCGACCCGGAGACGATCGGCGACCGCACCGGCATGTTCCTGCTGGCCGTGGCTCTCGGCATCGCCGTCGTGGGGCTGGTCCTCACGACGCTGCGCCGCATGCACGACGCGCACGAGCTGACACCCGGGCGACAGGTCGCGGTCGTGGCGGGCGGGTTGGCGGTCGTCGCGCTGGCGTGGGTGCTGCTGCCCGGCTCGAGCGACCCGGGCGACGTGCCGGCCGCGCTCGTGTGGGACTTCCGGATCCGCTCGCTCGGCGTCTCGGCGCTGCTGTGGGCGGCGCTCGGCGCGACGTACGGCGCGCTCGCGCTGCGCGCCGCCGGCTCCCGCGAGCAGCGCACCGCGGTGGCCGCCTGAGCGCGGTCCGGCTGCTGCTGGTCCGCTCGCCGGGCACCGCGTCGGCGCGCCGCGGCGCCGTGCCGTCGCCCGACGAGCCGGCCGCGGGAGAGCTGCCGGACCTCACCGGCTGGCTGCGCGGCTCGGGCGACGTCGTCGTCTCACCGGCCCGTCGCGCGCACGTCGACGGCGGCACGGTCGACGAGCGGGTGCGGCCGTGGGACCTCGGGCGCTGGACCGGTCGAGCGCTCGCCGACCTGCCGCCGGAGGAGCTGGCCGCCTGGCGCAGCGACCCCGCGTGGGCCGGCCACGGCGGCGAGTCGCTCGAGCAGCTGCACCACCGGGTCGCCGCCGTACTCGACGCCTGGCGGGACGGGCCACCGCGGCGCGCCGTCGTCACGCACGGCGGTGTGGTGCGGGCCGCCGTCGTGCTGACGCTGCGCGCGCCGACCGACGCCGCGTGGGACGTCGACGTGCGGCCGGGCTCGCGCACCGAGCTGTCCGCGACGGCACGCGGGTGGCGGGTGCAGTCGGTCGGGTGCGGCGCCGGTCCGGCGTGAGTGACGAACCCGGGCGAACCGGGGCAGGACTTCGGCTCCGCGCCGTCGAACACCCCGGGCACCCAGCAACCCCTCCCGGAGGTGCTCGTGCGCCGCGTCCTCGCTCTCCCCGTCCTGCTCGGCCTCGTGGCCGTCGTCGTCCCGCACGCCACCGCCGACGTGTCCACGCCGGCCGGCACGCAGGTGCAGTCCTACGACGGCGCCTTCGTCGCGCCCACCCGCTTCACCGACGGTGAGGGCGGCTGGCCCGGCCTCGGCCGCAAGGTCTACCTCGCGGCGCAGGCGGCCGACGGCGTCGTCGCCGACGTCTTCCCGGTCGACCCGCGCGCGGTCGGCGGCCGGTTCGAGCTCGGCAACGTCGCCGACGCGACCGGGGCCGGCAACCTCGACGTGTTCTTCTACGGCGACATGGCCAGCGTCGCCGACGGCACGCCCGTCACCACCGGCGAGTTCGCGAGCCCGGAGCCCGGCGAGAGCGGCTTCGTGCCGCAGGGCACGGAGTACGCCATCGTCTTCTCCCCTGACGCCGTGCGCCCGACGTTCACCTTCACCGCGTTCAGCCGTCCCGTCGTCGACCTCACCGCGCTCGACGGCGTCACCGTCGTGGCCGGCACGACGCTCGGCGTGCTGAACGACACCGGCGACTACGCGTCGTTCAAGCACGCCTCGACGCGCCCGATCATCGACCGCTCGGCCACCGGCGACTGGTTGCGCGTCGGCGAGGTCGTCGACGTCACGCTGGCGCGCGCGGGCACGTACGTGTTCGAGAGCAGCGTCGGCACCGCGACCGTCACCGTCACCAGCTGAGCGCGTTGCCCGAGCCGGTCCGCGACCTCGTCGTGCGCGACGAGGGCATCCGGCTCGGGCAGCTGCTCAAGCTCGCCGGCCTGGTCGACACCGGAGCCGACGCCAAGACCGTGCTCGAGGCCGGCGACGTGACCGTCGGCGGCCGGGTCGAGACGCGTCGAGGCCGGCAGCTGCGTGCCGGTGACGTCGTCGCGGTCGGCGGGCGACGGGTGCGCGTCGTCGTCGACCCGGAGGTCTAGCGGGACAGCCGCGCCGCGAGCGTCCGCCGCAGCACCTGCGGTCCGAGCCGCGCCGTCGCCGCGAGCACCTGCGCCTGCCGGCCGACCGCGCGGTGCGGGCCCCGCACGCGACTGCGGTCGTCGACCGCGAGCCGCACCGCGGCCGCGACGTCCTCAGCGGAGAGCCGCACGCCGAGCGTGCGCAGGCTCCGCAGGTGGTCGATGCCGTCGACCATGCCGGTGCGCACGAACAGCGGCAGCACGTCGACGACGCGGATGCCGAGCGGCTCCCACTCGAGGTCGAGGGCCTCGGTCAGCGTGCACACCGCGGCCTTGGTCGCGGAGTACGTGGCGAGCCCCGGCTGGCCGTAGAGCGCGCTCGCCGAGGCGAGGTTGACGACGCACGAGCCGCGGCGCAGGTGCGGGAACGCGGCGGCGCACCCGTTCACGACACCGACGAGGTTCACGTCGACGATGCGTCGCTGCACCGGCACCGCCAGGTCGGCGAACGGGCCGGATGCGAGCACGCCGGCGTTGTTGACGAGCACGTCGAGAACGCCGCCGGCCGGCTCGGTGAACGCGCGCAGCGCGGTCGCCCACTCGTCGACGTCGGTGACGTCGAGGTGGCCGGCGACCGCGCGGTCGCCGAGCTGGTGCGCGGCACCGCGCACGGCGTCCACGTCGACGTCGAACAGACCGACGCGCCAGCCGTCGCGCGCGAACAGCTCCGCGGTCGCGCGGCCGATCCCGTGACCGGCGCCGGTGACGAGGACGCTGCGCACGCTCACCGCTCCCTCAGCCAGCGGCCGAGGCGCAGCACGGCCTCGGCACCCTCGGGCACGAGGTGGGCGTGCACATGCACGTCGTGCCAGACGTCGGGCAGCAGCTCGTGCGTCACGTCGACGCCGGCCTCGCCCAGCGCCACGGCGAGCCGCTCCCCCTCCGGTCGCAGCCGCTCGTGCTCCGACACGTGCAGTAGCACGGGCGGCAGGCCGGTGAGGTCGCGGTGCAGCGGCGAGATGGTGCGCGGGTCGACAGCGCCGACGAACGCGTCCCGGCCCTGCCGGACCCACGACCGGCGCAGCATCGCGTCGGCGCCGCGGTAGGCCAGCGCGTCGGTGAGCGTCAGGTCGGCCACCGGGGAGACGAGAGCCAGTGCCGCCGGTGCGGGACGACCGGCCTCGCGGCGGCGCAACGCGAGCAGCAGGGCGATCGCGCCGCCGGCGGAGTCGCCGACGACGCGGGCGGGCCCGTCGGCGGACAGCTGCTCGAACGCGGCCTCGGCGTCGTCGACGGCTGCCGGGTACGGGTGCTCGGGCGCGCGTCGGTAGTCGAGCACGACGACCGGTGCCTCGACGGCGTGCGCCACGTGTGCCGCGAACACGCGGTGCGACCGCGGCGAGCCGGTGATGAACGCACCGCCGTGCAGGAGCAGCACCGGAGCGCCGTCGCTGACCGGACCGGTCACCCGCTCGGCCGGACGACCGCCGACGACGGTCTGCTCGACCGTCGTGCCGCGGGGCAGCCTGCCGACCCGTGCCTGTGCCTCCACGAGCGCGCGCTGCACGACGAGCGGCACCGGGCGGCCGAGCGGTCGCGAGCCGACCAGCACCACGCCCCGCACGAGCCTGAGCGGAAGCCTCACGCCGGCACCGCCCGCACGGGTGACCGCTCCGGCACCGCGGGCGCGAGCTCGAAGTCGTCGAGGTCGAGCCGCCGCAGCCGTCGCCTGAAGGTGAGCGTCGACGCCGGCCAGTTCTGCGTGTTCCGCCCGTCGGGCGTGAGGTACCAGCTGGTGCAACCGCCGGCGAACACCGTCTGCCGGGTGCGCTCCTGCACCCACCCGTCGAACTCCGCGGCGCGGTCGGCGCGCACGTCCATCCAGCGGACGTCACCGCGGGTGAGCCGCTGCACCGCCTGCACCACGTAGCCGACCTGCGCCTCGATCATGAACAGGATCGAGTTGTGGCCGAGGTTCGTGTTCGGGCCGTACAGCACGAACAGGTTCGGGAAGCGCGGCACGACGGTGCCCAGGTACGCCGACGCGCCGTCGCGCCACTGCTCGTGCAGAACGGCACCGCCGCGGCCGCGCACCTGCATCGGCACGAGGAACTCGGTCGCGGCGAACCCGGTGCCGAGCACGATGGTGTCGACCTCGTGCTCGGTGCCGTCGGCACTGACGACCGACCGCCCGCGGACTTCCACAACGGGGTCGGTGACGAGCTCGACCTGCGGCAGCTGCAGCGCCGGGTACCACTCGTTGGAGATCAGGATCCGCTTGCAGCCGATCGGGTCGTTCGGGGTCACCTTCGCTCGCAGCGCGGGGTCGGGCACGGCGCGGCGCAGGTATCGGCGGTACCGCGCCGCGACGCCGGCGAGCAGCCGAGGGTCGGTGTTGAAGCCGAGGCTGCGCAGCTCGTTGTTCCAGTAGTTGGCGTACCGGCTCGCGCGCAGCGCACCGGGAACGCGCGCGAAGGCGGCCAGCGCGACGCGGCCGTACTCGTAGTCCCGCTTGGGGAGCACGTACGGCGCCGAGCGCTGGAAGACGGTGAGCCGCGCCGTGTGCGGTGCGATGCGCGGCACGAACTGGATGGCGCTCGCCCCGGTGCCGACGACGGCGACGCGCTCGCCGTCGAAGCGGTGCTCGTGGTCCCACTGCGCGGAGTGGAACAGCGTGCCGGTGAAGCGGTCGACACCCGGCAGGCGCGGAACCCGCGGCCGGCTCAGCTGCCCGGTCGCCGCGATGACGACGTCGGCCTCGTGCACCGTGCCGTCAGAGAGGTCGAGCGACCAGCGGGCGCGCTGCTCGTCGAACGACGCAGACAGCACCTCGGTGCGCAGCCGCACGTGCCGCAGCACGTCGAACTCACGGGCGACATCGCGCAGGTACTGCAGGATCTCGCCTTGCGGTGCGAACCGGCGCGACCAGTCGGCCTTCGGGGCGAAGGAGAACGAGTACAGGTGCGACGGCACGTCGCACGCCGCGCCGGGATAGGTGTTCTCGCGCCAGACGCCGCCCACGTCGTCGCCCTTCTCGAACAGCACGAGGTCGCGCACGCCGGCCTGCTTCAGGCGCACGGCAGCGGCGACCCCGCCGAACCCGCTGCCGATCACCGCGACGCTGACCACGAGGCGACGGTAGGCACGGCGCGGGCCGCGGCCCACGTCCGCGCCGGTCAGCGTCTTGACAGTTCCGGCCACGGCGCGAGCATGGCGACGTGCTGGACCTCGACGCGCCGCGCAGCGCCGCCAGCGTGCTGCTGCTGACGCGGCTCGGGGCCGAGCACGGTCTGCCGGCCGAGGCGCTGCTCGACGGCACCGGCATCGACGCCGACCGGCTCCGCGTGCCCGGCACCGAGGTCACCGGCCGGCAGGAGCTCGCCGTCCTGCGGGCGATGCACCGCGCACGACCAGGCCTTCAGCTCGCGCTCGAGGCCGGCCGGCGCTACCACCTCACGACCTACGGCATCTGGGGCTTCGCGCTCGCGAGCAGCCCTACCGTGCGCGACGCGCTGGAGGTCGGCTCGCGCTTCGTGGACCTGTCGTTCACCTTCTGCAGCTTCTCCGTCGAGCAGGACGACGACGACCTGCGGCTCTGCCTCGACGACGACGGCCTGCCCGACGACGTCCGCCCGTTCGTCGTCACCCGCGACCTGGCAGGGCTTCGCACCATCACGACCGAGCTCGTCCCAGGGCTCGAGCTGCAGCGGCTCACCGTGCGTCTCCCGGAGCCCGACGACGTCGACCCGTTCGTCGACGTGTTCGGCGTCGTGCCGGAGTTCGGCGCCGACCGCAACGTCGCGGTGCTGTCGGCGGCGGCGCTGGACCTGCCGCTCCCCCAGGCCGACGAGCTGACCGCCGCGATGACCGAGCAGCAGTGCCGCGAGCTGGTGCAGCGCCGTCGCTCGCGCACCGGTGTCGCCGGCCAGGTGCGCGACGAGCTGGTGCGCGCGCCGGCGCACGTCCCCGACGTCGCCGACATGGCGCGACGGCTGTCGCTTAGCGAGCGCACCCTGCGCCGCCGGCTGGCCGACGAGGGGACGTCGTACCGGGGGCTGGTCGACGAGGTGCGGGAGGCGCTCGCGGAGGAGCTGCTCGCCACGCAGTCGCTGAGCGTCGAGCAGGTGGCGCGCCGGCTCGGCTACGCGGAGACGGCGAGCTTCACGCACGCGTTCACGAGGTGGAAGGGGCGCTCGCCCCGCGCGTGGGTGCGCGAGACGCGCTGACAGCTACCGGCGCGCGGCCCGGCGGTACAGCCGCGTCGCGAGCGGCACGAACACCGCCAGCAGCACGACGCACCACAGCAGGGTGTAGAGCACCGGATGCTGCAGCGACCAGACGTCGGGCACAGGGACCGCGGGGCTGGTGTTGCCGAACAGCTCGCGCGCTGCCTGCGCCACCGCCGACACCGGGTTCCACTCGGCGAACGCGCGCAGCACGGTCGGCAGGTTCTGCGACGGCACGAACGTGTTGGCGATGAAGGTGATCGGGAAGATCACCATGAAAGACGCGTTGTTCACGACCCCGGGCTCGGGACCAGCAGCCCGACGCACGCGAACACCCACGAGAACGCGTACGCGAACAGCAGCAGGAGCGCGACGGCGGCGAGCGCCTCGAGCAGCCCGTCGCGGATGCGCCACCCGACCACCAGCCCCGTCGTCGCCATGACCGCGATGGTGATGACGTTGTTGAGCACGTCGCTGACCGTGCGACCGACGAGCACCGCCGCGCGCGACATCGGCAGCGACCGGAAGCGGTCGATGATGCCCTTCTGCATGTCGTCGGCGAGCGCGGCGCCGGTGATGGTGGCGCCGGTGATGGTGGCGCCGAAGATGACCGTCTGCACGAAGATCCCCGGGACGAGGAACTCCTTGTAGTCGATGCCGCCCGGGACGTCGATGCTGCCGCCGAAGACGTAGGCGAAGAGCAGGATGAACATGATCGGCGACATCGTCGTGAAGACCAGCAGGTCGGGCACCCGCTTGATCTTGATGAGGTTGCGCTTGGCGATGACGGCGCCGTCGGCCACGGCGTCGGTCAAGGCGCTCACGACGCGCTCCCGGCGCTGACCGGCTCCTCGGCGGCGTGCCCGGTGAGCGCGAGGAAGACGTCGTCGAGCGTCGGTCGTCGCAGGCCGACGTCGAGCACGCCGATGCCCTGCGCGTCCAGCCGACGGATCGCCTCGACGAGGACGGCGCCGCCACCGGTGACCGGCGCGGTGAGCCGGCGGGTGTGCTCCTCGACGACGACGTCACCGACCGCGAGAGTCGCGAGCACCGCCCGCGCGGCAGCCAGCTGCGTGGCGTCGTCGACGACGACCTCGACGCGCTCACCGCCGACCTGCGCCTTGAGCTGGTCGGCGGTGCCCTGCGCGATGGCGCGACCGTGGTCGATGACGACGATCTCGTCGGCGAGCAGGTCCGCCTCCTCGAGGTACTGCGTCGTGAGCAGCAGCGTCGCGCCGCCGCTGACGAGCTCGCGCAGCACCTCCCACATGTCCGTGCGCGACCGCGGGTCGAGACCCGTCGTCGGCTCGTCGAGGAAGAGCACCGGTGGCTGCGCCACGAGCGCACCGGCGAGGTCGAGCCGGCGCCGCATGCCGCCGGAGTAGCCCTTGACCGGCCGGTCAGCGGCGTCGGTCAGCGCGAACCGCTCGAGCAGCTCGCGGGCACGCTCGCGCGACCGCGAACGGCCGAGCTTGTAGAGCCGGCCGATCATGTCGAGGTTCTCGAAGCCGGTGAGGTACTCGTCGACCGCGGCGTACTGGCCCGACAGCCCGATGCGCGCGCGCACGCCGCCCGGGTCGCGACGGACGTCGACGCCCGCGACATGCGCCTCGCCCGCGTCCGGCTCGAGCAGCGTGGTGAGGATGCGCACCGCCGTCGTCTTGCCGGCGCCGTTGGGTCCGAGCAGCCCGAGCACCGTGCCCTGCGGCACGTCGAGGTGGAGCCCGTCGAGCGCCGTGACGTCGCCGTACCGCTTGACCAGTCCGCGCGCCGAGATGGTCGCCGTCAACGTGCTCCTCCCGCCGTCGCCCGGCCCCGGGGCCCTGGCGGGCACGCTAGGCCGGGCGGCTCCTCGCGCGCGAACCGGTATCGGCGACGGCCCTGGCCAACCGCTGTGGCGGGTGTCACGATCACGGGTCCGCATGCGACGCACCGTGACCGGAGGACGTGGCCGTGGCACCCCCGCTCCGTCGAGGGCGAGAGCTCGCCCTGCAGCGGCTGGGCGGCCTGGTGTTCCTGCTGGTGCTGGCCGGGCTGATCGGGCTGTCGGTGGCGACCTACACCAAGGCGTTCTCCGACACCGTCACGGTGACGCTGCGGGCCGACCGGATCGGCAACCAGCTGTCGA
>JBKHYE010000043.1:0-7656 GCA_046565705.1 Actinomycetes bacterium | reverse complement strand
GAGCTCTCCGGCCCGTAGATCTCCACCACGCGACCGCGCGGCAGGCCGCCGATGCCGAGCGCGACGTCGAGCGCGATCGACCCCGTCGGGATGACCTCGATCGGCGCGCGCACCTCGTCGCCGAGACGCATGACGCTGTTCTTGCCGAAGCTCTTGTCGATCTGGGCGAGGGCCAGCTCCAGGGCCTTCTCGCGATCCGGTGCTGCGGGCACGTGCACTCCTGTGTGACTCGCGAGCGTCCCGTGGATCGCTCGAAGGCGGCCGTCCGATCGGCGGTGACGCTAGGAGCGGCCTCCGACAAGTGACGGACCTGCGGCAGCTCTGTGGACACCCGGACAGCTGTGGACGCTAGTCCGAACACGCGTTCGAGGCGAGCAGCGACACGCCGCCCGGTCCAGCGGCCGGATCACCGCTCCGACGCCGGCGCTCCGGTGGCCTCCACAACGGCCCGCCAGACGGTCTTGGCGTCCTCGCCCTCCGCCAGCGCCTGCTCGACCGTGCGCCCGTCGAGCTGGGGCAGCACCTGGTCAGCCGCCCACGACCGCGCGTAGCCGTGCCCGAGCCGGCGATCCATCCGCGCCCAGAACTCGCTCAGCCGCACGCCGGGCCCCGCTCGCCGTCCATCGCGACCATCCTGCCTGCACTGTCGCGCGACCGTCACGCGGTCTCCGTCCGCCCGCAGCGGTCACCGGGCACGCCGTTCCCCATGCACATGCCGACCAAGCTCCGCGCCCTCGACGACCGGCTGCTCGGCCCACGGCACGACCGCGGCACGCGCGAGGCGCCGCGCGGTGACGACGGCGAGGTGTACCCCGACGAGCCGACCGGGCCGGTCGAGAGCACGCCGCGGCGCGAGCGCCGCCCCGCCGGCGACGTCGTCCGCGAGGTGCTCGGCGTCGTCTGGACGGTGAGCCGGTACGTCTTCCTCGCACTGGCAGCGATCGTCGTCGTGGGGATCGTGCTGACGCTCGCGCCGACCAACGAGGACAACAGCCTGGTGAGCGCCGGCCTGTCGGCGGCCGAGTGGGCGACGGGGCCGTTCCGCGACGTGTTCACGCCCGACGGCGAGAACCTCCAGGTCCTCCTGAACTACGGCCTGGCCGCGGTGGTCTACCTGGTGGCGGCCTCGCTGGTGCAGCGCCTCCCCGGCAAGCGCGGCGCCACCGGCTAGCAGCGCCCGAGCAGCACCCGCTACGGCGACCGCAGGTCGAGCAGCCGGCGCGGTCCGACCTCGGGGTCGACACCGGGCGGGAGCAGCCGCACGCCGGCGTGCAGCACGGTGACGCCGCGGGCACCGACGAGCACCGGGTCGAGCAGCACCTCCCCCACCTCGGGCACCTCCTCGGCCAGCCGCGCGACGCGCAGGACGGCGTCCTCGAGCGCCGGCACGTCGGTGCCGCGCAGCAGCGTCACCCCGCGGATGCCGTGCACCAGCTCCTCGGCCTCGACGTCGGTGAGCGGCGCCGTCCGCGTCACCGGGTCGGCGAGCAGGTCGGCCGCCACCCCGCCGAGCCGAAGCGACAGCAGCGGCCCGACGGCCGGGTCCTCGACCAGCCGCAGCACCGTCGAGACCCCGCCCGGCGCCATCGGCTGCACGAGCGCCTCCCCCGGCAGGACGAACGGCTCGATGGCCTTCCACGCCTCCTCGAGCGCCGCCTCGTCGTCGAGGTCGAGCCGCACCGCCCCGACGTCGGTGCGGTTGCGCCAGCGCTCGTCGGCGCTCTTGAGCGCGACCGGCCAGCCGAGCCGCCTCGCCGCGTCGACCGCCTGGTCGAGCGTCCGCACCCGCTCCGTCGGCCACACGCGCAGCCCGAAGGCGCCGAGCAGCCGCGCCGTCACGGCGGGCGGCAGCCACGCGCCGTCGAGCGGCAGGCCGGCCACCGCTGCGCGCGCGGCGTCGACGTCGATGCCGTCGAGGTCCGGGACCGATCCGGGCTCGCGCGTCCGCCACGCCGCGTGGTCCGCCGCGCGCACCAGCGCGAGCGCGGCGGCCTCCGGCGACGCCCACGACGGCACCGATCCGCGGCCAGGCGCGCCGTCCTCGCCCGGCGCCGCCAGCGCAGCACAGACGCCGTCGTGCCCGAGGTAGGACGCGAGCACCGGCACCTCGGAGCCGGCCGCCGCAGCCAGCAGCCGGGCCCCGAGCTCGTCCTGCCGCGGATGCGGCGTCACGAGCGCCAGCACGGCGTCGACCTCGCCGCAGTCGCGCAGCAGTCGCAGCGCCTCTCCGAGCTGCTCCGGCGGCGCGAGCGGTCCGAGGTCGACGGGGTTCCGCGCGGTGGTGACGGCACTCAGCGCCACCAGCGACTGCTGGACGTCGTCGGGCAGGACCGGGACCTTCAGACCGCCCGCCCTGCACGCGTCGGTCGCCAGCGCCGCCAGCGCCGACGACGTGCTGACGATGCCGACGCGGCGGCCGGCGGGCAACGGCTGGTAGGCCAGCAGCTGCGCGGTCTCGAACAGCTGCGCCAGCGTGTCGACGCGCACCACCCCCGCGGACGCGAACAGCGCGTCGACGGCGTCGTCGCCCGCACCTCGACCGCTCTTGAGCGCCACCACCGGCTTGCTGCGACCGACCCGCCGCGCGATGCGCGCGAACTTGCGCGGGTTGCCGAAGCCCTGCAGGTGCATGAGCACGACGTCGGTGCGCTCGTCGTCCTCCCAGTACTGCAGCAGGTCGTTGCCGGAGACGTCGGCGCGGTCGCCGATGGAGACGAACGTCGACAGCCCGAGCGAGCGCCGCGACAGCTCCGCGAGCACCGTGCCGGCCAACGCCCCCGACTGGCTGAACACGCCGACGCGCCCGACCGGCGGCGACCCCGGCGCGAACGTCGCGTGCAGCCGCACCGCCGGGTCGGTGTTGACCACGCCCATGGTGTTCGGGCCGATGAGCCGCATGCCGCCGTCGCGCGCGATGCGCACCACCTCGGCGAGCCGCGCACGGCCCTCCGGTCCGGCCTCGCCGAACCCGCCCGACAGCACGACGACGCCGCGCACCCGCTTGTCGGCGCACGCGCGCACGACGTCGGCGACCTGCTCGGCAGGGACGGCGACGACGGCGAGGTCGACGTCGTCCGGCACGTCGCGCACGTCCGCCCAGGCGCGCACGCTGGCGACGTGCGGCGCCGCCGGGTTCACCGGGTACACCGGCCCGTCGAAGCCGTGGTCGAGCAGCGAGCGGAACACCTCGTGCCCGGCCGTGCCGCGCTCCCGGCTGGCACCGACGACGGCGACGGCCTTCGGCGCCAGCAGCCGCGCGACGCTGCGCGCCTCGGCCCGGTGCTCGCGCGCGCGCATGACCTCGAGCGAGGCCTCGGTGACGCCGATCGGGTAGCTGAGCTCGACGTACCCGTCGGCCAGCTCGCGGTCGACCTCGAACCCGGCCGACCGGAACACCGAGAGCATCCGGCGGTTGCTCGGCAGCACGTCGGCCCGGAAGCGCTCGATGCCGCGCTCGCGCGCGGCGGCGGTGAGGTGCTCCAGCAGCAGCGGCCCGAGCCCACGGCCCTGGTGCGCGTCCTCGACGACGACGGCCACCTCGGCCTCCACCGGCGCGTCGCCCGACGCCGGCAGCCGGTCGTAGCGGGCGACGCCGACGATCGCGCCCTGCAGCACCGCGACGACGGCCGCGCGCTCGTCGTGGTCGACCGTGGTGAACCGCTCGACGTCGCGCGCCGGCAGCGCCCGCACCATCGTGAAGAAGCGGTTGTAGACGGTGTCCGGCGAGAGCCGGGCGTGGAACTCGCGCAGCAGGTCGGCGTCGTCCGGGGTGATCGGCCGCAGGTGGACGGTGCCGCCGTCGGCGAGCACGGCGTCCGCCTCCCAGTGCGCCGGGTAGTCCACGGGCTCCATCCTGCCCGCGGGCACAAGCCGCGGGCCCGCGCTGTTGCGCGTGCCATGAGCGACGTGGTGCACGTGGAGGAGAGGTCACGCTTCGAGGTGCGCGAGGACGGCGAGGTCGCCGTCCTCACCTACGAGGTCGAGGACGAGGGTCGCGAGCCGGCGGTGACCTTCCTGCACACGGCCGTGCCGGACTCGCTCGCCGGCCGTGGCGTCGGGAGCAGGCTCGCCGAGACCGGCGTCCGGTGGGCGCAGGAGGGCGGCCTGGCGGTCGTCGTCGAGTGCTCGTTCGTGCGCGGCTGGCTCGAGCGCCACCCCGAGAAGCGCACGGCCTGATGGTCCGAAAGGACCATCTCCGACGAACCGGCTGAACCGCCGTCCGGAGCAGGCCGATACTCCGCGCATGGGCGGAGCAGCCCGGCTGCGGGCTGGGCACCAGGGCGGTCGGCTGCTGCTCGCCGCCGGCGCGCTGACGCTCGTCAACAACTACCTGCCGGGCAGCGCGCACCTCGACATCGCCGTGCTGAACGCCGTCGCGCTGACCGCGATGGCGCTCGGCGTCGTCGCGCTGCGGCTTCCGTGGGACCGGTTCTCGCCGCGGGCGCCGCTGGTGCTCGTCCTGGCGGCGTTCGGCCTCATCGCCGTCTCGAACCTGTTCGGCGGCGTCGGCGCGTACAGCTACGCGGTCTACTTCGTCGTCGTGTTCGTGTGGGTCGGCCTCGCGCAGCCGCCCGGGACCTCGTTCGCGCTGGCGCCGCTGGCGACGGCCGCTTACGTGCTCCCGTTCCTCGTGCAGGACGACCGCCCGGCGAACGCGGTCGCGTCGGTCACCGTCGCCATCCCCGTCTGCGTGCTCGTGGCCGAGACGCTGGCGCGCACGGTGCGCCGGCTCGAGCGGTCGCACGCCGAGGTGGTGGCGCAGCGCGAGCACGAGCAGGCCGTCGTCGACCTGCTGGCCGACGGCGTCCTCGTGCTCGACCCGGACGGCCGCATCGAGCAGTGCAACCGCAGGGCCGTCGAGCTGCTCGGCGGGAGCTCGGTCGCGCTGCTCGGCGCGGCCCCGCCCCTGCCGGTCGGCGAGAGCGGCGCACCGGTCGTCTCGCACGTCGGCGGACGCTGGCTCGAGGCCGTCACCACTGAGCTCCGCGACACGCGGGAGCGGGTCGTCACGGTCCGAGACATCAGCCGGCAGCGCGCGCTCGACGAGGCCAAGGACCTGTTCCTGGCGACGAGCAGCCACGAGCTCCGGACGCCGCTCACCGCCATCAAGGGCTACGTGCACGTCCTGCAGCGCAGGTGGGACCGGCTCGACGACGCCGCCCGCCACGAGGCGCTGAAGACCATCGCCGAGCGCACCGACGCCCTCGTCGCCCTCACCGACCACCTGCTGCTCGGCGCGCGGGCCGGCGCGTCCCGGCACTCCGCGAGCAGCGAGCCGTTCGACCTGGGTGTCGCCGTGCAGACCGCGGTCGCCCGCTTCGACGGGCTCTCCCAGCGGCACCGCACGGGCATCCAGCTGCCGGAGACGCCGGTGCGCGCCGTCGGCGACGCGACGAGCGTGCAGCACATCGTCGGCCAGCTGCTGGAGAACGCGGTGAAGTACAGCCCGCGCGGGGGCGAGGTGATCGTCAGCGTCCGGGCGGAGGGCGCGGCGGCCGTCGTGGAGGTCTGCGACCAGGGAGTGGGGCTGCCGCCGGTCTCGACCGCATCGCTGTTCACGCCGTTCTTCCAGGGCGCTCCTGCGAACACCCGCGAGTACGGCGGCGTGGGGCTCGGGCTCTACATCGTCCGGCAGCTGGTCGAGGCGCAGGGCGGCTCGGTCGAGGCCGCGAACCGTCCCGAGGGCGGCGCGCGGTTCACCGTCCGGCTGCCGCTGCTGGCAGCGCCCGCCGCTCCCGCGGACGACCAGGCCGCCCGGCGGCTCGCCGGTTAGCTCCCTGCCACCCTGCGCTCGCCCACCATGTGCGGGTGCCCCGCCCGGCGGCTGCGGACGCGACCGAGAACGCGCAGCGCCGTCCGGGTCACGACGGGCGCGCGACCCGCTGCCACCACGAGCGCCCGGTCGCCCAGTCCCGGCGGCTCGGCCGGCACGGCCACCGGCTGCCGGCAGCCTGGGACGACGGCGACCAGCGGCCATGTGCCCGGCAGCCCCTTCAGCGCGACCCGCCCCCGCGACTCGAACCGCACGTCCGACCCGAGCACGAGGTCGCGGACGGTCGCCGTGGCGAGCGTCTCGCCTGCACCGGCGCGCGCCGCGACCCGGGCGGCCAGGTGCACCGCCACCCCCGCGACGTCCCCGGGTGCCGCCCCGTCGAGCGGGTCGTCGACGACCTCGCACTCGCCGGTGTGGACCCCGGCCCGCAGAGACGTGCCGAGCGACGTCGCCAGCTCGTGCAGCGCGAGCGCGGCCTCGAGCGCCGTCGCCGGCTGCTCGAACACCGACAGCGCGCCGTCGCCCAGGCTCTTGACGACCCGACCGCCCAACCGGCTGACGACGTCGCGCGTGGTCGAGTCGTGCTGCGCCAGCAGGCCTCGCCACCGCGTGTCACCGAGCGAGACGGCGGTGTCCGTGGAGCCGACGATGTCGGTGAACAGGATAGTCAGCAGCCTGCGGTCGCGCCGGCTCGACCGCGAACCGGCGGACCCGCCGACGAACCGCTCGATCCGGGCGAGGAGGTCGTCACCGCCGAAGTAGCACATGTGCTCGGCCCCGGGCAGGACGGCGAGCTCGGCTCCCGGCACCCGGTCGGCGTGGTCGACGGCGACCGCGGCGGGCACCCACTCGTCCGCTCGGTTCACGACCAGCGTCGGTACGCGCACCTCCTCGAGGGCACCGAGCGCGTCGTACTCACGGAAGCCCTCGATGATGGTGCGCGCCATGCCCGGCGAGGCGCAGGCGCGCTCGAGAGCCGGCGCGAGCCGGCGGTACACCGCCGACGCGCGGATGGTCGGTGAGACGGCGAGCGCGAGCGAGCCGTCGCCCCACGACCGCGCGGAGTGCCACAGCTGCCGCCAGACGACGTCGTCCATGTACGGGCCGAGCTCGCTCAGGTACGTCTCGCCCACGGTCGGCCGCACCGTGCCGGACAGCAGCACGAGCGCCTCCACCCGGTCGGGCCGCGTCGCCGCGAACGCGGCGGCGCCGGCCACCGCCTCCGAGAAGCCGATGACGACGGCCCGCTCCGACCCGGCGGCGTCGAGGACGGCGAGGTGGTCCGCGGCCCGGTCGGCGACGGTCGGGCGCGTCGACAGCGGGTCCGACAGGCCGGTGCCGGGCTTGTCGAACAGCAGCAGCCGTCCGGTGCGCGCCAGCCGTCGCACGAACGCGTCGGCGTGCGGGTCGCCGCGCAGCAGGTCGAGGTGACAGGCCAGGCCCGCGCTGAACAGCAGGTCGACCGGACCGTCGCCGACGGCGCGGAAGGCGATGCAGGTGTCGCCCTTGCGCGCGTACTCGACGTCCGCCGCCCCCCCACGACATGCCGGGATGGTGACAGAATCTGGCGATCGGTACCAGGCACGGTCGACTCGGCAGGTGCATGTCGCACCACGGGGGGAGAATCGGCCGGTGTCCGCGCTCGCCCGCTTCTCGCCCGCCACCCGCGCGTGGTTCGAGGGCGCCTTCGCCGCGCCGACCGCCGCGCAGGAGGGCGCGTGGGACGCGATCAGCACCGGGCAGAGCACGCTCGTCGTGGCGCCGACCGGCTCTGGCAAGACGCTGTCGGCGTTCCTCTGGTCGCTCGACCGGCTCGCCTCGACGCCGCCCCCGGCCGACCCGAAGTCCCGCTGCCGGGTGCTGTACGTCAGCCCGCTCAAGGC
>JBKHYE010000042.1:0-14192 GCA_046565705.1 Actinomycetes bacterium | reverse complement strand
GGTGATCACCCGGAGGGGGGTGCGGGGGGGCGGGGGGTGCGGGGGGTGCCGAGGGGGGCGGGGCTGGGGGGGCGGTGGTCCCGGCAACGCCGACGGCCCGGCCCCTCGATCGGAGGGGCCGGGCCGTCGGGAAGGTCGGGGAAGGTCAGACGAGGCGGACCTGGTCGGCCTGCGGGCCCTTCTGACCCTGGGTGATCTCGAACTCGACGCGCTGGCCCTCGTCGAGCGAGCGGTAGCCGTCGGCCTGGATCGCCGAGTAGTGGACGAAGACGTCCGCGCCGCCGCCGTCGACGGCGATGAAGCCGAAGCCCTTCTCGGCGTTGAACCACTTCACTACGCCCTGTGCCATGTGCTGATCTCTCTCTGTGGTGCGGGAGCGGCCCCGCACGTCGCGGGGGCCGAGTCGTGCAAGCCCGCACCGCACCGGGAGTCCCGGGTGGAGCGACAGGCCCGCGGTGTTCACGCGGGCTGGCGACCTGCTGAACGTGCGACCGCCGGGAGCGTACACACAGGACAAGCCCGTGCGCAGCAACTCGCGCACGGGCTACGGGCAGGCGCCGTCAGGCGCGGGTGACCTTGCCGGCCTTGAGGCAGGAGGTGCAGACCGACAGCTTGGTCGGCGTCTTGCCGGAGCGGCCCGCCAGCGTGCGGACGGTCTGGACGTTGGGGTTCCAGCGGCGGCGGGTGCGGCGGTGCGAGTGGCTGACCGACATGCCGAAGCCCGGGCCCTTGCCGCACACGTCGCAGGTCGCAGCCACGGGAGTTCTCCTCGATCGGGGGAGCGGGACGCGGTCGGTCGTCCGGCTCGGGTTCGGGCGGTCGTCAGGAGCGCTGCCGCAGGCACAGCACGCAGTGCGCTCGTCGACGGAGCAGCGTAGCAGGGGCGGCGCGCGCGGCCCCGCCGTCGAGCCGCAGCGGGTTAGCCTCCGGCCGTGGCGGACGACGTGCTCTCGGTGCTCGACGCCGACGCCGTGCGCCGCTGGGTCGCGGCCGGCCGCGAGGCCCTGTCGGCCGCGCGCGACGAGATCGACGACCTCAACGTCTACCCGGTCCCCGACGGCGACACCGGTACGAACCTGCTGCTCACCATGGACGCCGTCGTCGCCGAGGTCGACGGCGTCGCGGCCGACGCCGCCGCGCCGCTCGCCGAGGTCGCCGAGGCGATGGCCCGCGGTGCGCTGCTCGGCGCGCGGGGCAACTCGGGGGTGATCCTGTCGCAGGTGCTGCGCGGGCTCGCCGACGCGCTCCGCGAGCACCCCGAGGCCGACGCGTACGCGCTGCAGGACGGGCTCACGCGTGCCGCGAAGCTCGCCTACGCCGCCGTGGCGAGCCCCGTCGAGGGGACGCTGCTCACCGTCGCGCGCGAGAGCGCGGAGTCGGCGGCCGAGCTCGACGGGTCGCCGCTGGCGGACGTCGTCCGGACGGCCCGCGCCGCTGCCGCGGCGTCGCTGGCCCGCACGCCCGACCTGCTCCCTCAGCTGCGGGCCGCCGGCGTGGTCGACGCCGGGGGCAAGGGGCTCTGCGTACTGCTCGAGGCGCTGGAGCGCGTCGTCACGGGCGCGGCCGACCCCGTGTCGACGGCGCCTCAGCTGCTCGTGCCGCGCGACCGCAGCGGCCTCGCCCGCGCCCGCGAGCAGGGCAGCGACGCCTACGCCTACGAGGTGCAGTACCTGCTGCGGCAGACCACCGAGGACGCCGTCGAGCAGCTCAAGGCGACGCTCGCCGGCCTCGGCGACTCGCTCGTCGTCGTCGGCTCGGACGACGTGTTCAACGTGCACGTGCACGTCAACGACGTGGGCGCCGCGGTCGAGGCGGGCGTCGAGGCCGGCCGGCCGTCGCGCATCACCGTCACGCGGTTCGCGGACCAGACCGGCCAGGGCGCGCAGGGCCTGCCGGTGATGAACGAGCGCCCGGCGACCCGGACGGTCGTCGCGGTCGCCCCGGGCGACGGGCTGGCCGCGCTGTTCAGCGGCTCGGGCGCTGTCGTCGTCGAGGGCGGCCCGACCGCGAACCCCTCGACCGGCGAGCTGCTGGACGCCGTCCGCCGGGCCGGCGGCACCGAGGTCGTGCTGCTGCCCAACGACGGCAACACGCTCGCCGTCGCGTCCGCGGCCGCGCGCGCCGCACGCGACGAGGGCTTCTCGGTGGCCGTCGTGCCGACCCGGTCGGTGCTGCAGGGCCTCGCGGCACTGGCCGTCGCCGACGGCGAGCGCCCGTTCGCCGACGACGTCGCCGCGATGGCGGGGGCGGCGGGGTCCACCCGCTGGGCCGAGGTGACCACGGCGGTCAGGGAGGCCATGACGATGGCCGGCGTCTGCCGCCCGGGCGACGTGCTCGGGCTGCTGGAGGGCGACGTCGTGCTCATCGGCTCGGACGTCGAGCAGGTCGCCACCGACCTCGTCGACCGGATGCTCGACGGCGGCGGCGAGCTCGTCACCGTCGTGGCCGGCGCCGACGCCCCCGAGGGGGCTGCCGACCGGCTCGTCGAGCACGTCGAGCGCACCCGCCCCGCGGTGGAGGTCGTGGCGTACGAGGGCGGGCAGCCGCACTACCCGCTGCTGCTCGCGGTGGAGTAGCCGGTGCGCCAGGACGCACCGCTGGTCAAGGCGGTCGGCCCCAAGTCGGCCAGGGGGCTCGAGGCGCTCGGTGTCCACACCGTCGGCGACCTCCTGCGGCACTACCCGCGCCGCTACGCCGAGCGGGGCCAGCTGACGCCGGTGGGCGACGTGCGCGAGGGCGAGCACGTGACCGTCGTGGGCGAGGTGGTGCGCTCGACGCTGCGCTTCGCGAAGTCGACGGGCAAGCCGGTCGGCGAGGTCGTCGTCACGGACGGCTCCGGGCAGCTGACGCTGACCTTCTTCGGCCGTCCGGCGACGTGGAACGTCGACCGGCTCAAGCCCGGCACGCGCGGGCTGTTCGCCGGGACGGTGAGCACGTTCCGCACCCGCAGCTCGTCCGTGCAGCAGCTGACGCACCCGCAGTACGCGCTCGACGAGGACATCGAGGACTTCCCGGCCCTGCTGCCCGTCTACCCGGCCACCAAGGACCTGCCGTCGTGGAACATCGCCAAGGCGGTGCAGACGGTGCTCGGCGCCGTCGAGCTCGACGACGACCCGCTGCCCCCTGCACTGCTGCAGGAGCGCGGCCTGCTGAGTTTTCACGAGGCGCTCCGGCGGATCCACCGCCCCGACGGGTGGCCGGACGTGCAGGCGGCCAAGGCCCGGCTCACGTGGGACGAGGCCTTCACGCTGCAGGTCGCGCTCGCGCAGCGCCGCGCGGCGCTGACGGCGTCCCCGGCGACCCCCCGCCCGCCGCGCGACGGCGGCTTGCTCGACGCCTTCGACGCCCGGCTGCCCTTTCCGCTGACGGCGGGCCAGCGCGAGGTCGGCGAGGTGCTCGACGCCGAGCTGGCGGGCTCGCACCCGATGCACCGGCTGCTGCAGGGCGAGGTCGGCTCGGGCAAGACGCTGGTCGCCCTGCGGGCGATGCTGCGCGTCGTCGACGCCGGCGGGCAGGCGGCGCTCCTGGCGCCGACCGAGGTGCTCGCGCAGCAGCACGCCCGGTCGCTGCACGACCTGCTCGGCCCGCTCGCGGAGGCCGGGCGGCTCGGCGGCGCCGACACCGCCACCCGCATCGCGCTGCTCACCGGGTCGCTCGGCGCCGCCGCGCGCCGCGAGGCGCTGCTCGAGGCCGCGAGCGGAGCGGCCGGCATCGTCGTCGGGACCCACGCGCTGCTCGAGGAGCAGGTGCAGTTCGCCGACCTCGGGCTCGTCGTCGTCGACGAGCAGCACCGCTTCGGCGTCGAGCAGCGCGACGCGCTGCGTGCCAAGGCCGGCGACGTCCCGCCGCACGTCCTCGTCATGACGGCGACGCCCATCCCGCGCACCGTCGCGATGACCGTCTACGGCGACCTCGAGACCTCCACGCTCACCGAGCTGCCGCGCGGTCGGTCGCCGATCAGCACCTTCGTCGTCGCCGGGTCCGGTCGCGCGTTCGACCGCACCTGGGAGAAGGTGCGCGAGGAGGTCGGCGCAGGGCACCAGGCGTTCGTCGTCTGCCCGCGGATCGGTGGTGACGACGCCGCCGACGCACCGGCCGGCGCCTCTGACGGGGAGAGCCGCCGGCCGGCCGCGGCGGTCGAGGAGGTGCTGCCGCTGCTCGCCGGGGGCCCGCTGCGCGGGCTGCGGGTCGAGGCGCTGCACGGGCGGATGGCGCCCGACGCCAAGGACGACGTGATGCGCCGCTTCTCACGCGGCGACGTCGACGTGCTCGTCGCCACGACGGTGGTCGAGGTCGGGGTCGACGTCCCGAACGCGACGGTGATGGTCGTGCTCGACGCCGACCGCTTCGGCGTCTCGCAGCTGCACCAGCTGCGCGGGCGGATCGGCCGCGGGTCCGCGCCGGGGCTGTGCGTGCTCGTCACCGACGTCGAGCCCGGGTCGCCGTCGGGCCAGCGGCTGTCCGCCGTCGCCGCGACCACCGACGGCTTCGAGCTCTCGCGCGTCGACCTCGAGCAGCGCCGGGAGGGCGACGTGCTGGGAGCGGTGCAGTCGGGACGCCGGTCGTCGCTGCGGCTGCTCGAGCTGACGCGACACGAGGACCTCATCCTCGAGGCGCGCGCCGCGGCGTCGGCGCTGGTGGCGGACGACCCCGAGCTCGCGCGCCACCCGGCGCTGCGCCTCGCCGTGGAGGAGCTGGTCGACCCGGAGCGGGCGAAGTACCTGGAGAAGGCATGAGGATCGTCGCCGGCGCCGCCCGCGGACGACGGCTGGCCGCTCCCCTCGCGCCCGGCACGCGCCCCACCTCGGACCGCGCGCGCGAGGGGCTGTTCTCGTCGCTGCAGTCGCTGCTCGACCTCGACGGCGCGCGCGTGCTCGACCTCTACGCCGGCACCGGCGCGCTCGGGCTCGAGGCGCTGTCGCGCGGCGCGGCGTCGGTGTCGCTCGTCGAGGACGACCCCGGCGCGCTGCGGGCGCTGCGGGACAACGTCGAGACCGTCGGCCTGCCCGGCGCGCACGTCGTCGCCGCGAAGGTCGAGCACTTCCTGGCCGCTGCGCCGGAGCCGCGCTACGACCTCGCGCTGCTCGACCCGCCGTACGAGGTCGACGTCGCGCCGGCGCTCTGCGCCCTGCTGCCCTGGCTGGCCGACGACGCGGTCGTCGCGGTCGAGCGCCGGACCCGCGACGGTGAGCCGGCGTGGCCGCCCGGGTACGCGCCGCTGCGGTCGCGCCGGTACGGCGAGGCCACGCTCTGGTACGCGGCCCGCGACTGCTAGCGTCGCGATCATGAGACGGGCCGTCTGCCCCGGGTCGTTCGACCCCGTGACCCTCGGCCACCTGGACATCGTCGAGCGCGCCTCGGCCATCTACGACGAGGTCACGGTCGCCGTCCTCATCAACAAGAAGAAGGCCTCGCTGTACACCGTCGAGGAGCGCATGGAGCTGCTCGGCCAGGTGACCAAGGGCTACGGCAACGTCGTCGTCGACGCCTTCCACGGCCTGCTCGTGGACTACTGCCGGGACAAGGACATCCCCGTCATCGTCAAAGGGCTGCGGGCCGTCAGCGACTTCGACTACGAGCTGCAGATGGCGCAGATGAACCTGTCGCTGGCCGGCGTCGAGACGCTGTTCATGACGACCAACCCGCAGTACAGCTTCCTGTCCTCCAGCCTGGTCAAGGAGGTCGCGACCTACGGGGGCGACGTCTCGCACCTGGTGCCCGAGGTGGTGCAGCAGTCGCTCGCCGCGCGGTTGTCGCGGACCTGACCGGGGCACCGAGCCCCGGAAGCACTCCCCGGAACCCGGAGGTCGCGCCCGTGGACGACGACGTCGCGTCGCCCGTCACCGCGCTGCTCGACCGGCTCGAGCGCACGGTCCGGGACGCGCGGTCCATGCCCATGTCGGCCACCTGCCTCGTCAACCGCTCCGACGTGCTGCGCATGGTCGAGGACCTGCGTCGCGCCCTGCCGCAGGCGCTCGACCGGGCTGCCGAGGTCCTGGGCGACAAGGAGGGCGTCGTCGCCGAGGGCCGCTCGCAGGCCGAGCGGCTGCGCGAGCAGGCCGAGTCGCAGCGCAAGTCGATGCTCAGCCGCACCGAGGTGCACCGGGCCGCCAAGGAGGAGGCGCGGCGGATCATCCAGGAGGCGGAGCAGCAGGCCGAGGCGATGCGGCTCGAGGTGGAGGAGTACGTCGACGCCAAGCTCGCCAACTTCGAGGTCGTGCTGTCCAAGACCCTCGGCGCAGTGCAGCGCGGGCGGGCGCGGCTGCACGGCGAGAGCGAGCTCGACGCGCTCGGCGGCGCGCTCGACGACGACGACCGGCCGCTGCCCAGCACCGATCGCTGAGGCCCGGCCGGCCGGTCGCGTAGGCTGGTCGGCGGTCTTCCCGGACCCCAAGGTGATCGTGCCCGAGAACAGGACGTCCCAGCACCGCCTCGACCCCCGTCGCCCTCTCGTGATCGACACGCGCGAGCTGGGGCGCCGGCCAGGGTCGATGCGAGAGCTGAGCCGCACCGTCCCGGCGCCCGAGCGCCTCGGGGTCGACCTCATCGGCGTGCCGACCGGGGCCGACGTCGAGCTGGACCTCCGGCTCGAGTCGGTCGTGGAGGGCGTGCTGGTGAGCGGCACCGCCACGGTGCTGCTGTCGGGGGAGTGCGGGCGCTGCCTGGAGCCCGTCAGCGACGAGCTGATGGTCGACCTGCAGGAGCTGTTCTCCTACGACGGCGACGCCCGGCGCGGGCACCAGCCCACGTCCGACGGTGACGAGGAGACCGCACGGATGGAGGGCGACCTGCTCGACCTCGAGCCCGTGCTGCGGGACGCGGTGGTGCTCGCACTGCCGCTCACGCCGCTGTGCCAGCAGGACTGCTCCGGGTTGTGCGCCGACTGCGGCGTGCGCCTCGACGACCTGCCGGCCAGCGAGCGGGTAGACCACGGGCACGACGCGCCGGACCCGCGCTGGGCGGGCCTGGCCGGAGCGCTCGACCCGCACGACAGCGGCGCCGGCAGCGGCACCAGCACCGACCAGAGCACCCCACAGGACCAGGAGAACTGAGCGATGGCCGTCCCGAAGCGCAAGATGTCGCGCAGCAACACCCGCTCGCGCCGCGCGCAGTGGAAGACCAGCGCGCCGACCCTGGTCCGCTGCGACCGCGGCCACACCACGCTCCCGCACACCGTGTGCCCGGAGTGCGGCCGCTACGACAAGCGCACCGTCGTCGAGGTCTGAGCCGCTGAGCCCGCGCGCCGGCGGCCCGCGGGTCGCGCTCGACCTGCTGGGCGGCGACGGCGCGCCGGACGTCGTCGTCGACGGCGCGTTGCTCGCGCTCGACGCCGACCCGACCCTGTACGTCGCGCTCGTCGGGCCGCCCGACGTCGCCCATCGGCTGCTCGAGGCCCGCGACCGGGCCGACGACCCGAGGCTGCCGGTCGTGGCGGCCTCGCAGGTCGTCGCGATGGACGAGGACCCGGTCCGCGCCGTCCGCAGCAAGCGCGACGCCACCGTGCGCGTCTGCGCCCGGCTCGTGCGCGACGGTGAGGCCGACGCGATGGTGTCGTGCGGCAGCACCGGCGCGACGCTGGCCGCCGCGGTCCTGACCCTCACCCGGGTGCGCGGCGTCGCGCGGCCGCCGCTGGCCGCCGTCGTGCCGTCGCCCGGCGGCCCGGTCGTCCTGCTCGACGCCGGCGCCACGGTCGACTGCCCGCCGGCCCTGCTCGCGACCTTCGCCCTCGTCGGGGCCGCGTACGCGTCCGTTCGGCTCGACCTCGAGCACCCGCGGGTCGGGCTGCTGACCATCGGCGAGGAGGCCGGCAAGGGCGACGCCGTCCGCAAGGCCGCGCACGGCGCGGTCGCCGAGGCGCTCGCCGACGTCCCGGGCGCCTTCGTCGGCAACGTCGAGGGCCACGACGTGCCGCTCGGCGGCCGGGCCGACGTCGTCGTCACCGACGGCTTCACGGGCAACGTGCTCGCCAAGGGGCTGGAGGGCGCGGCGGTGGCGGTGACCACCGCGGTGCGCGAGCGGCTCGCCGCGCACGGGGTCGACGACGACGTGCTCGCGCAGGTCGGGGCGGCGACCGCGCCGCTGTCGGCCGACGAGCTCGGCGGTGCCGTGCTGCTCGGCGTGCGCGGCGTCGTGGTCGTCGGCCACGGCGCGAGCACCGCGCGCGGCGTCGCCAGCTGCCTGCGCAGCGCGACCGAGGCGGCCGGTGCCGATCTCGTCGAGCGCACGACAGCGGCGCTCGCCATGCTGAGGGCCGCCGCACCGGCCTCCCCCTCCCGCCCGCAGCCGGACCCGGCAGGAGCCGCACCGTGACCGCCACCGCCCCCACCGCCGATGAGGTGCTCGACGTCGTCCGCGCCGCCGTGGTCACCGTGCTGGAGGTCGACCCGGCGACGGTCGAGCCGGGCACCCGGCTGCGCGAGGACCTCGACGCCGACTCGCTCGCACTGGTCGAGATCGTCGAGATCGTCGAGGAGCGGCTGTCGGCGCGGGTGCCGGGCTTCCACGTCGAGGACGAGGAGCTCGACAGCCTGCGCACGGTCGGCGAGGCGGTCGAGCTGGCCGTGCGACGTCTGGGTGGCGCGTGAGCGAGGAACCCGACCTCGCCGGACTGGAGGAGGCGCTGGGGACCCGCCTCGACCCGGCGCTCGCCGTCCAGGCGCTGACCCACCGCTCGTACGCCTACGAGAACGGCGGCATCCCGACCAACGAGCGCCTGGAGTTCCTCGGCGACTCGGTGCTCGGCATCGTCGTGACGCATGCGCTCTACACCGAGCACCCGGACCTGCCCGAGGGCCAGCTGGCCAAGCTGCGCGCGGGCGTCGTGAGCACCAAGGCGCTCGCCTTCGTCGCCCGCGGCATCGGGCTCGGCCAGTGGCTGCGGCTCGGCCGCGGCGAGGAGTCGACCGGCGGGCGCGACAAGAGCTCGATCCTCGCCGACACTCTCGAGGCGCTGCTCGCCGCCGTCTACCTCGACCGCGGGCTCGAGGGCGCCACCGAGGTCGTGCGCGGGCTGTTCGGCCCGCTGCTGACGACGGTGCTGGCCGAGCAGGGCGGCCAGGACTGGAAGACCGCGCTGCAGGAGCTGACCGCCGCGCGCGACGAGGGCGTGCCCGAGTACCGCACCGAGGAGAGCGGGCCGCCGCACGACCGCTCGTTCACCGCCGAGGCGGTCGTCGCGGGCACGGTCCTCGGCACCGGCAGCGGGCGCACCAAGAAGGCCGCCGAGCAGGAGGCCGCCGAGCAGGCGTGGCGCGCGCTCGGCGGCGCCGCTGACCAGGCCGCCGCGGAGCGGGACTGACGTGCCGGAGCTCCCCGAGGTCGAGACCGTCCGGCGCGGGCTCGAGCGCGGCGTCGTCGGCCGCACCGTGGCGGCCGTCGAGGTGCACCACCCGCGGGCGGTGCGGCGGCACGAGGCCGGCGCCGACGACTTCCGCGCGCGGGTCGAGGGACGGCGGCTGCTCGGCGCGCGCCGTCGCGGCAAGTACCTGTGGCTGCCGATGGACTCGGGCGAGGCGGTCGTCGGCCACCTCGGGATGAGCGGCCAGCTGCTCGTCGTCCCGCCGGACAAGCCGGCCGAGGCGCACCTGCGGGTGCGGTTCGCGTTCGACCCGTCGACCAACCCGGGTGGCCGCGAGCTGCGGTTCGTGGACCAGCGCACGTTCGGCGGGCTCGCCGTCGTGCCGATGGTCGGCGGTGCCAGGGAGGACCTGGGAGCGGACCTGGCGGACGACCTGGGGGCGGACCTGGCCGCGGACCTGGCTGCCGGCGGCGTGCCGGTCAGCGTGGCGCACATCGCGCTCGACCCGCTCGACCCGGCGTTCGACGACGACGCCTTCGTCGAGGGCCTGCGACGCCGGCGCACCGGCGTCAAGCGCGCGCTGCTCGACCAGACGCTGGTGTCCGGCGTCGGCAACATCTACGCCGACGAGGCGCTGTGGCGGGTGCCGCTGCACTGGGCGCGCCCGACCGAGACGCTGCCGCGGCCTACCGCACGCGCCCTGCTCGGGCACGTGCGCGACGTGATGACCGAGGCGATCGCCGCCGGCGGCACGTCGTTCGACGCGCTCTACGTGTCCGTCAACGGCGTCAGCGGCCTGTTCGACCGCTCGCTCCACGCCTACGGCCGGCGCGACGAGCCGTGCGCGCGCTGCGGCACGCCGATCCGCCGCGACGCCTTCATGAACCGCTCGTCGTTTCGCTGCCCGCGCTGCCAGCCGCGCCCGCGCCGGGCCCGCTACTAGCGCGCTGGTCTCAGCTCCCGTCCGGGCCCTGCTCGCCGTCGCCCTCGGTGCCGCCCTCCGGCGGCTCGCCCTGCTGGCCCCCGGTCGGGCCGGGCAGCGGCACCGTGCGCGGAGCCTCGGGCACCTTCACCGGCGTGCGGATGATCGTCGGCTGCGTCTGCGGCCGGTCCTCGGGCAGCGGGTTGGGGTTGTCGTTGGCCTCCTCCACCTGACCGCACCCGGTCAGCACGAGGGCAGCGGTGGCGGCCGCGAGGGCGAGGCGGGCGACGGGCACGGGTCCTCCTGTCAGTGCGCGGCGCTGCTTCGGCGCCGGTCCGCCACTACCCTCGCAGGCCGTGGTCAGGCCTTCCGAACCGGTCCGGCTGACGGCGTTCGTCAAGGGCCGGGTGCAGGGCGTCGGCTTCCGCTGGTGGACCCGCGCGCGGGCGCTCGAGCTGGGCCTGTCGGGCAGCGCGACCAACCTCGACGACGGACGCGTGCAGGTCGTCGCCGAGGGGCCGCGCGAGGCCGCCGAGGCGCTGCTCGGCCTGCTGCGCGGCGGCACGGCACCCGGCCGCGTCGACGCCGTCGTCGAGCGCTGGGGCGAGCCCCGCGGCGAGACCGGCTTCGCCGAGCGCTGAGCCCCTGTCGGGAGCCCTCCCGACGGTTCCCAACGGCGCGGTACCCGTCGGGAGCCCTCCGTGCGGTTCCGGCGGGCCGCGGCGTCGGGAGCCCTCCCGACGGTTCCGCCGGGCCTCAGTCGAGGCGGGACAGGCCGTGCACGCGCACCACGGCCTCGCCGGCCTCGTCGGACGCATCGAGGTCGACGTCGGCCGTGACGGCCCAGTCGTGGTGGCCGGCCGGGTCGTCGAGCACCTGCCGCACGTGCCAGGTGCGCGCCGCCCCCTGCCCGCCGGCGTCCGCCTCCACGACGAACAGGTGCGGCCCGCGCGCGTCCGGGCCGGTGCCGACCTCGTCGTGCTCGGCGAAGTAGGCCTCGACGGCCTCCCGCCAGGCCGGCTCGCCGACGTCGGGGTCGAGCTCGCCCAGGACCGTCCAGTGCCGGCGGGCCACCAGCTCGACCCGCCGCCACATCGCGTTGCGCACCAGCACCCGGAAGGCGCGCTCGTTCGCGGTCACCGGCGGTGGCGCCTGCTCCACCGGCGGAGCGGCCGGCACGACAGCACCGGTGCGCAGCGCCTCCCACTCGTCGAGCAGGCTCGAGTCGACCTGCCGCACGGGCTCGCCGAGCCACGCCACGAGGTCCTCGACCTCCTCGGTGCGCGCGTCGACCGGCACCGTGCGGCGCAGCGCCTTGTAGGCGTCGGCGAGGTAGCGCAGCACCAGCCCCTCGCTGCGGGCCAGGCCGTAGAAGCCGACGTACTCCACGAAGGTCATCGAGCGCTCGGCGAGGTCGCGCGCGACCGACTTGGGCGACAGCTCGAAGTCGCGGACCCACGGATGGCCCTTCGCGTAGGTCTCGAACGCGGCGGTGAGCAGCTCCTCGAGCGGCTTCGGCCAGCTCACGTCCTCGAGCAGCTCCATGCGCTCCTCGTACTCGACGCCGTCGGCCTTCATCTCCGCGACCGCCTCGCCCCGCGCCTTGTGCTGCTGGGCGCGCAGCACCTGCCGCGGGTCGTCGAGGGTCGCCTCGAGCACGGACAGGACGTCGAGCGCGTAGGTCGGCGACGCCCGGTCGAGCAGCTCGAGCGCGGCGAGCGCGAACGGCGACAGCGGCTGGTCGAGCGCGAAGTCCGGCCGCAGGTCGACGGTCAGTCGCGCCCGGCGCCCGTCGGGCTCCGGCTCGGGCAGCCGCTCGACGACACCGCTCGCCTCGAGCGCGCGGAACAGCGCGATCGCCCGCCGCACGTGCCGCCGCTTCGCCGCGCGGTCGTCGTGGTTGCCCAGCAGCAGCCGCTTCGCGTGCTCGAACGGGTCGCCCGGCCGCGCCATGAGCTGCAGCAGCATCGACGACGTCACCCGGAACTGGGACGTCAGCCGCTCCGGCTCGGCGGCGATCAGCCGCTCGAAGGTCTGCTCGCTCCAGCTGACCGATCCCTCGGGCGGCTTCTTGCGGCTGTACGAGCGCCGCTTCTTCGGGTCGTCGCCGATCTTCGCCAGGGCCTTGGCGTTCGCGATGTCGTGCTCCGGCGCCTGCGCCACGACGGTGCCGGCGACGTCGAACCCGGCGCGGCCGGCCCGCCCGGCGAGCTGGTGGAACTCGCGGGCCTTGAGGTGCCGCGTCACGTTGCCGTCGAACTTGGTGAGCGAGGTGAGCAGCACCGTGCGGATCGGCACGTTGATGCCGACGCCGAGGGTGTCGGTGCCGCACACCACCTTGAGCAGGCCCTGCTGCGTCAGCGACTCCACCAGCCGGCGGTAGCGCGGCAGCATCCCGGCGTGATGCACCCCGATGCCGTGCCGCACGAGCCGGGACAGCGTGCGGCCGAAGCCGGCGGTGAAGCGCACGTCGCCGATCGCTGCCGCGATGGCGTCCTTCTCCTCGCGGGTGCAGACGTTGACGCTCATCAGCGCCTGCGCCTGCTCGACCGCGCCGGCCTGCGTCGGGTGCACGACGTACACCGGCGCCTGGTGCGTGGCGAGCAGCTCGGCCAGCGTCTCGTGCACCGGCGTCATCGCGTACTCGAAGCGCAGCGGGACCGGCCGCTCGACGCTGGTCACGAGCGCCGTCTCGCGGCCGGTCCGCTGCTGCAGGTCGTCACGCAGCCACCCGACGTCGCCGAGCGTGGCGCTCATCAGCAGGAACTGCGTGCCGGTCATCTCCAGCAGCGGCACCTGCCAGGCCCAGCCGCGGTCCGGGTCGGCGTAGTAGTGGAACTCGTCCAACACGGCCACGGCGACGTCGCTGCCGGCGCCCTCGCGCAGCGCCTTGTTCGCGAGCACCTCCGCCGTGCAGCACACGATCGGGGCGTCGGGGTTCACCGCGGCGTCGCCCGTCGCCATGCCGACGTTCTCGGGGCCGAAGACGTCGACGAGCGCGAAGAACTTCTCGCTGACCAGCGCCTTGATCGGCGCGGTGTACACACTGCGGCGTCCCGCCGCGAGGGCGACCGCGTGCGCCCCCGTCGCGACGAGCGACTTGCCCGACCCGGTCGGCGTCGACAGCACCACGTGCGAGCCGGCGGCCAGCTCGAGCAGCGCCTCCTCCTGCGCCGGGTACGGCGTGAGCCCGGCACCGTCGGGCGGCGGTGCGGCCACCCACCCGGTGAAGGCGTCGAGCGCGTCGTCAGGCTCCGGGCGGCCGGTCAGCCGGGCGACCAGCGGCGGGGGAGCAGTCATGGGCGCGCTCATCCTGCCCCACGCCTGGGGACACCTGCCGGTTCCGCGGCCGTGACCTGGCTGTGACCGGGCCTTGACCATGCGGAGCTCGGCTGTCATCCTTTCGTCACCGCTCCTGTGCCGATCGCCGGGAAGCTGGACCAGTCTCCCCGCCACGCGGCACACCCACCCGGAGGACGTCTGCCATGGCCAAGGCCCTCTACGGACACGTCGGGCACAGCACCGACCTGCGCCTCGCCGCCGAGGTGCGCCGTCTGCGGAGCCGGGTCGAGGAGCTCGAGGCGGAGCTGGCGCGCACGAAGGCCGCGCACGAGTCGCTGCTCGCGAGCGTGTCCGACGCCGGCTGGGTCGAGGACGACCTGCGCATGCTGACGCTGCCTGAGGACGCGCCCGCCTACACCTGAGCCCGCCGCACGACTCGAGAAGGCGCTCTCCCGCTGGGGAGGGCGCCTTCCGCGCGTCCGGGCTCCACGGGGCCCGGCCGCCGGTAGTGTCGCGCCGGACCGCCGGCCTTCCCCCTGGCCCGAAGAGCGACTGGTGCATCTCAAGAGCCTCACGCTGAAGGGCTTCAAGTCCTTCGCCTCTCCGACGACCCTGCGCTTCGAGCCGGGCATCACCTGCGTCGTCGGCCCGAACGGCTCGGGCAAGAGCAACGTCGTCGACGCCATCGCC
>JBKHYE010000041.1:0-11938 GCA_046565705.1 Actinomycetes bacterium | reverse complement strand
TGCGGCGAAGCGCGCGGCGTCGCGTCCGAGGACGGGTGCGACGGCCTCGCCGGCGTAGCGCGCCTGCTTCGCGGTCTTGCGCACCTCGTGCAGCAGGTGCGCGCGTTCGCCGTCGGTCCGCGCAGCGTCGGCCGCGGCGCGCGCGGCCCGGAGCCGATGCCACATTCGGCCCACGAGTCGCGGCAGCTCCTTGCGCGCCTTGCGCTGCGCCCGCTCGGTCAACGGCGGCTCGCTGACGAGCGCGCTGAGGTCCTCGAGCAGCTGCAGGTACCGCGCTCCGTCGAGCTCGCGCACGACCGCCCGGTGGGCCCTGCGGTACCGCCCGCCGAGGTCGTCGGTGATCTGCTGGGCGACGGGCCCGAGCACCAGCTCGGCGGGCTCAGCGTGGACGTGCTCGAGCAGCCGGTCTCTCAGCACCTCGGCGTCGCGGGCGGCGCCGAGCACCCCGGCGAGGTGCTTCAGCTCGTCACGGAGCGGATCGGTGCGCTCGCGGTCGAGCAACGGCCGGAAGGTCTTCAGCGCGCTGCGCAGCCGGCGCGTGGCGACCCGCATCTTGTGCACGGAGTCCGGCTCGTCTCGCCGGACCAGCGGGTCGCGCGCGACGAGCTCGTCGACGTGCTCGCGAAGGTGCGCCAGCACGGCGTCACCTGCGGTGCGCCGATCGCGGGCCGGGGGCGGCAACGTGCGCTCGCCGAGCAGCCGCCCGAGCTTCGACGCAGACCCCGAGCGGCGGGCGCCCGAGGCGAGCAGCGCGGTCTCGACGGCGTCGAGCAGCGCGTCGTCGCCGTCGACGAGCTCGACCTCGAGCTCCCGCCACTCGGAGGTGGCGGTCGGCTCGCCGACCAGCTCCGCCAGGACGGTATCGTCGGCCAGCTCGGCGAGCACGCGGCCGTCGTCGGCGCGCAGCTGCAGCACGCTTCGGGTGGTGCGCAGCTGAGCCACGGGGGCGAGCGGCGCGCCGCGCGAGCGCGACCGGGCGAGCTTCGCGAGCGCCACCGGGACGGTCCGACCGCGCAGCGGCGCGGTGATCTCGTGCCGCGCTCCGGCCGTCGCCGGGAGCTTGGGATGCCAGCCGGCGTCGCGACCGCCGGTGCGGCGGCGCAGCGTGGCACCCGACCTCGCCAGCCGCAGGTCCGGGGTGTCGTAGTAGACGGCCTCGAGCAGCCCGTCGTCGAGCTCCTCGACGGCCGCGACGCCCGGCACGCGCGTCAGGTCGGGCAGCGGCCGACCGGCCGCCGGTGCGTCGTACTTGCGCTCCACCTCGAGCCCGCCGGCCGCCATGGCCGGGGACCGTACGACGGGAAGGTGAACAGCAGGGATCAGGTGCGGTGCTGCATCTCGACGACGACGTCGCCCTCGCGCAACCGGCCGATGCGGTCGTCGTCGAACAGCATCCGACGCCCGTCACGCACCACCGCCATGACGAGACCGGCCAGCGCCCGCGGGTGGAGCCCGACCTCCTCGTCGCCGACCCGCCGCTCGTGCAGGGCCAGCGCTTCGTGTGGCGTGAGCAGGTCGGTGAGCACTGCGGCCGCCGCCGGCCGCGCGACGGCGACGCCGAGCAGGCGCCCTGCTGTCTCCGACGAGACGACGACGTTGTCGGCGCCGCTGCGGTGCAGCAGTGGCGCGTTGACCGTCTCGCGCACGGAGGCGGTGATCTGCGCCGCCGGTGCGAGCCGACGGCTCGTCAGCGTGGCGAGCACCGACGTCGCGTCGTGCGACACCGCGACGATGACGTGGGCTGCGTCCTTGATGAACGCCGCGCGCTGCACGTTGTCCCGTGTCGCGTCGCCGTGCACGGCCGCGATCCCGTCGAGGATCGCCTCGTCGGCGCTGTCCTTCCGGCTGTCGACGGCGATGACCATGTCGCGCTGGACGCCGGTGTCGAGCAGCGCGCGGACGGCCGCCCGGCCCCGCGTCCCGTACCCGATGACGATCGTGTGCCCGTGCAGGTGCTGCCGGTACGTGCGGCGGCGGAACACCTCGCGCGCCGTCGTCGTGACCACCTCGAACGCGCTCCCGATGAGCGCGACGACGAACAGCACGCGCAGCGGCGTGACGACGAGGATGTTGACGATCCGCGACTGGTCGGTGATGGGCGTGATGTCGCCGTAGCCGGTCGTCGACGCGGTCACGGTCGCGTAGTACAGGCCGTCGAACCAGCTGATGCGGCCGTCGACGTCGCTGTAGCCGTCTCCGTCGAGCCACACCACCGTCGCGAGCGTGATGAGCACGAGCACGGCGACGAGCAGCCGGCGCCCGGCCGACCGGAAGGGCGTCGCCTGCGCTCTCGGCAGGACGATCGTGCCGGCGTCCACCCGAGCAGTCTGCACGTCGGCGCGCTCGGCGGTGCGCAGGAGAGGCCGGCCGGGCGAGCGGGGCGGGCGCCCCGGCTCGCCCGCCCCGCCCCGCTCCGTGCCGTGCGTCAGGTGCCGATGACGCCGCCGTCGTTCTTGGTGATCAGGACGGACGACGACCGCGGCGTCCCCCCCGGGCCGTCCGGCCAGGCACCCGTCGTGGGGTGCTGGATGTTGATGAACATCGTCCGCTGGTCCGGCGTCGTGATGACGCCGGTGACCTCGCAGCCGACCGGCCCGGTCAGGAAGCGCCGGATGTCCGGCGTGTCGGCGACGGCGCCCGGCTTCAGCGACGTCGGGTCCGCCGCCAGCATCTGGTTGTGCGACCCGTCGGGCTGCCGCCCGTCGGTCTGGATCCAGACCCGCCCGTCGGGGTCGGCCCACAGGCCGTCGGGCGACCCGAACGCGTCCTCGGCCGAGATGGTGGATCCGTCGACGCCGTCGCCGGGGCCGGCCAGCAGCAGCAGGTCCCATCGGAAGCTGCGGGTGGTGTGGTTGCCGTCCTCGGCCCAGCGGACGATCTGGCCCCAGATGTTCTCGGTCCTGGGGTTGGGTCCGTTGGTCTCGGCGCGGCGCGAGTGGTTCGTGAGCGTCAGGTACACCATGCCGGTGGTCGGGTCGACCGTCGTCCACTCCGGGCGGTCCATCGGCGTGGCGCCGAGGACGTCGGCGGCGAGGCGCGTCTTGACCAGCACGTCGCCCTGGTCGGCGAACCCGTTCGCCGGGGTGAGGCCGTTGCGGCCGTGGACCAGCGGGAGCCACTCCCCGGTGCCGTCGTCGTGGAAGCGCGCGACGTACAGCGTCCCCTCGTCGAGCGGGCTGACGCCCTGCTTGACCATCGTCCGCCAGGGCCGGGCGCTGACGTACTTGTAGGCGTAGTCACCGGCCTGGTCGTCGCCCATGTAGACGACGGCGTGACCGGTCTTGGCCTCGTGGACGAAGGCGCCCTCGTGCTTCACGCGACCGAGCGCGGTGCGCTTCACCGGGGTGGACGTCGGGTCGCTCGGGTCGATCTCGACGATCCAGCCGAACCGGTTGGGCTCGTTCGGCTGCTGCGGGGTGACGAGGTAGCGCGGGTCGTGCTCGGCCCAGTAGTACCGGTCGCCGCCGACGCCGTACCGCGTGAGGAGCGACTGCTGCTCGGGTGTGAAGCTCGCCGCGTCGTCGACGCGGAAGTAGCCGTTGAAGTTCTCCTCGCAGGCCAGGTAGCTGCCCCATGGGGTGACGCCGTGCCCGCAGTTGTTCATGGTGCCGACGGGGTTCGTCCCGTCGGCCGGCGCGCCGGTGTCCAGCAGCGGGCTGTCGGCGGCCGGCCCGGAGAACGTCATCGGCGTCGTCGCGGTGATGCGGCGGTTGCGTGCCGACGTCGCGACCTCCCAGTCGCCATGGGCCTTCTGACGGACCTCGAGCACGCTGACGCCGTGCGCCGCCTGCGACTTGCGCACCATGTCCTTGGTCCAGGCGCCCTTGTTCGACGCCTGCCAGCTGATCGTCCTGCCAGGGTTGGCCGGGTCGGTGACCGGCGGCTGCTTGCTGCCGGTGTGCAGGACGTCCTCGTCCGTGTACTCGTGGTTGACGACGAGCAGTCCGCGCGGGCCGGTGGTCGACGGCAGCGGGAAGTAGTGCATCCCGTCGTGGTGCATGCCGACCTGTCGCGCCTGCTCTTCAGGGGTGTTGCCGTCGGTGACGAACGGCGCCGTGCCGGGCCTGAACGACACGGTGCCCGGTTGGATCGGCGTGCCCCACGGGATGAACGGCACGGCCGTGTAGCCCGCCGGGACGAGCACGTCGTCGGCCTTGCTCAGCCCGATCCCGGTGAAGCCGAGCGTGCCGCCCGCGGCGGCAGCCGGCCGCCCGCGGCCGGCGGGTCTGGCGGCGTGTGCGGCGGGCGTGTCGGCCAGGCGCGTGGTCAGGAACGCGGCCGCGGTCAGCATGCCGCCCTGCAGCACGGAGCGGCGCGACAGCCGCGCCTCGACGACGTCGCGGAAGCAGGGTGCGGCCGACGGGTTGGACGACAGGTCGTCGGGGTCGAGGTCGTCGATGGCGACGGGACGATCGGTCAGCTCGGTCATGCGCTCACTCCCAGGGTGCCGGCGGCCGGTCCGCCGAGCCGCGGCGACGCTAGGGAGGCGAAGTGGCAGCCCTGCCCCCGCGGGATGAACCCGTGGTGAACCGGTGGCATCCGGTCGAAGTGCCTGCTTCTACGCAGCAGTCGTGCGCGGGCGCACGAGCCGGTAGCCCGCTCCGAGCGTGAAGACGCCGACGCCGGCCGTGGGTGCCGCAGGGCGTGCGCACGCGAGAGTTCTCGTGCTGTTCATCCGCAGCGGCTCCCGGTCGTGCATCATGACGGCGTGATGTCACGCCAGGCTGATGCGAGCGACGTGCACCAGGAGGTGGGCGGCGCCGTCGACCGGCTCGCCCGCGAGTTCGCGGGGACGTTCTCGCGCGAGACGGTCGAGCAGTGCGTCCGCGACAGCCTCGACAAGCTCGGCCCGATGCGGGTGCAGACCTACCGGGCGCTGTTCGCCTACCGCTTCGCGCGTGAGCGGCTCCGGGCGAGTGCCCGGCTCGCCGGCGCCGTGACGCCCAGCGCGCCGTCGGTGCTGCTGGTCTGCACCCACAACGCCGGCCGCTCCCAGCTCGCCGCCGCGATCCTGGAGCACGAGGCGCGCGGCCGGGTGCTGGTCCGCTCCGCCGGCACCGACCCGGCGCCCGACCTGCACGACGGCGTCCGCGAGGTGCTCGCCGAGCTCGGGGTCGACGCGTCGTCGGCGTTCCCGAAGCCGCTCACCGACGAGGTGCTCGAGGCCTCCGACGTCGTCGTCACGATGGGCTGCGGCGACGCGTGCCCCGTGCTGCCGGGCCGCCGCTACCTCGACTGGGACCTGCCCGACCCGGCCGGTCAGGACCTCGACACGGTTCGCGCCGTCCGCGACGACATCCGGGAGCACGTGCGCGCGCTGCTCGCGGACCTGGTGCAGGACCGCGCATGACCGCACGGGCCCTGCCTGCGCCGCGACGTCGCGTCCGGCTCGACGACGCGCTGCTGCGGGTCGTCGCCGATCCCGTCCGGGCGCGCATCCTCGAGCTGCTCGCCGCCGAGCAGCTGTGCACGTGCCACCTCGTCGACGAGCTCGGCATCTCGCAGAGCGGCGCCAGCAACCACCTGCGCGTCCTGCGCGAGGCCGGCCTGGTCGACGCCGAGCCGTGCGGCCGCTTCACCTACTACCGGCTGCGCGGCGACGTCGTCCGCCGGCTCGGTGACCAGCTCGTCCGCCTCGCCGACTCCTCGCCCGCGCGCAGGCCGTGCTGATGCAGCGAGAGGTGCTGCTGCGCAAGGCGTTCGCCGAGCTGCTCGGGACGATGCTACTCGTCGCGACCGTCGTCGGCAGCGGCATCGCGGCCAGCCGGCTGAGCCCGGACGACGTCGGGCTGCAGCTGCTCGAGAACGCGCTCGTCACCGGCGCCGTGCTCGTCGCGCTCATCCTCGCGCTCGGCCCGGTGTCGGCGGCGTTCAACCCGGTCGTGACCCTGGTCGAGCGCGCGTTCGGCGCGATCACCACACCGGTCGCCGCGCTGCTCATCGCCGCGCAGGTCATCGGGGGCTGCCTCGGCAGCGTGCTCGCCAACCTCATGTTCGAGCTCGACGCCGTCGACCTCAGCAGCACCGAGCGCTCCGCCGGTTCCCTGTGGCTGGCTGAGGTCGTGGCGACGCTCGGCCTGGTCGTCGTCGTGTTCGGCGTCGTGCGGTCGGGCCGTAGCACGCACGTCGCGTACGCCGTCGGCGCCTACATCACGGCGGCGTACTGGTTCACCAGCTCGACGTCGTTCGCCAACCCGGCGGTGACGATCGGCCGCACGCTGTCCGACACGTTCGCCGGCATCGCGCCGTCGTCGGTGGCGATGTTCGTCCTGATGCAGCTGGTCGGCGGCGCGCTCGCCTACGGCGTCGTCCGGCTGCTCTACCCGCACGCGGCCGAGCTGGCCGCCGACCTGACCCGGCTGTCCGAGCCAGAGGGAGCCTCCCGGTGAGCCGTCCCACCGTCCTGTACGCGTGCATCCACAACAGCGGCCGCTCGGTCGCCGCGCAGGTGCTGACGCAGCACTACGCGGGCGACGCCGTCGACGTCCGCAGCGCCGGCTCCCAGCCGGGCGACGGCGTCAACCCGGCGGTCGCGGCGGTGCTCGCCGAGCGCGGCCTGTCGACCGTCGACCACCGGCCGTCGCTGCTGACGCCTGAGACGGTCGAGGGCAGCGACGTCGTCGTCACCATGGGGTGCGGCGAGACCTGCCCGGTCTTCCCCGGCAAGCGCTACGAGGACTGGCAGGTCGAGGACCCGAAGGGCCAGGAGCTCGACGCCGTGCGCCGCATCGTGGACGACGTCGACGCGCGCGTGCGCGGTTTGCTCGCCGACCTCGGCGTCCCCGTGCGTCAGACGCGCTGAGGGCGCACCCGCGAGATCAGGCGCTGGCGAGCTCGCGCAGCCGCTGGCGCGCCGCCCGGCCGGCGAGCACCGGCACGAAGCTGCGCACCGGCGCGTCGTCGTACTGGTGGACGATCTCCTCGAACCGCGCCTGGACCTCGTCGGCCGGCAGCTTGCCGCTGAACTCGCGGACGAGGTCCTGGCAGGCCCGCTGCAGCTGTCGACGCTCGTCCTCATCGCTGCGCTGGGTCGTGCTGCGGGCTGGGCGCTCGGTCATGGTCCCCCTCGTTCCCCCGGACTGCGAGGAGCGTGGGGCAGGAAGGTGAACGCGGGATGAACGGCAGTTAGCCGAAGCGTCCCGTGATGTAGTCCTCGGTCTTCTTCTCACCCGGATTGGTGAAGATCTTGTGCGTGTCGTCGATCTCCACCAGCCGGCCCGGCTCTCCGGTGGCCTCGATGGAGAAGAAGGCGGTGCGGTCCGAGACGCGCGCGGCCTGCTGCATGTTGTGCGTGACGATGACGATGGTGTAGCTGTCCTTGAGCTCCATCATCAGGTCCTCGATCGCCAGCGTGGAGATCGGGTCGAGCGCCGAGCAGGGCTCGTCCATGAGGAGCACCTGAGGGCGCACGGCGATGGCGCGCGCGATGCACAGCCGCTGCTGCTGCCCCCCGGACAGCCCGGCGCCGGGGCGGTCGAGCCGGTCCTTGACCTCGTTCCAGAGGTTCGCGCCCTTCAGGGAGCGCTCGACGACCTCGTCGAGCTCCTTCTTCGGCCGCCGGCCGTTGAGCTTCATGCCGGCCACGACGTTCTCGTAGATCGACATCGTCGGGAACGGGTTCGGGCGCTGGAACACCATGCCGACCTGGCGGCGCACCTCGACCGGGTCGATGCCAGGGGCGTAGATGTCGTCGTCGTCGAGCCGGATGCTGCCCTGCACGGTGGCGCCCGGGATGACCTCGTGCATGCGGTTGATGGTCCGCAGCGCCGTGGACTTGCCGCATCCGGACGGGCCGATGAAGGCGGTGATGGACTTCGCCTCGACCGTCATCGAGATGTCGGCGATCGCGCGGAACCCGCCGTAGAAGGCCTGGACGTTCTCGAGCGTGATGCGCTTGGCCACGGGACCCTTCCTCGCCACGAAGTCCGTGCCCCGGGGAGCGCGGACGCAGCCGTCGCGCATCACGGTACGGCTCCGCGGTGGCCTGCGGGCCACCGCGAGGTGGCCGGGCCGTGACGGCGCCCGCCCGCGCGGTGTGGGCTGCGACACGTCGGCGAGCACCGCGAGCGGCCGCTCTGAGCGCTCCGGCGGGTCAGTTCACCTGACGGAAACCTGCCGGGCGGACGGACGCAACCCGTTGCGCAGCACCTGTTCGCCTGCTGTTCACCCTCGGCCCCGCACCTCGTCACCTGCGTTGCCTAGCGTCGGCGCTCGAACAGGTCGCACTCGCGACCGGCGACGTCCGCGACCGCCGTCGCCCGCACTCACACACAGGAGCAGTCCACTCGTGAAGTCCTCCACCACCAGCCGTCTGGCGGCCACGCTGGCCGCCGCCAGCCTCGCGCTCGCCGCGTGCGGCTCCGATGCCGACAACGCTGCTGAGAACGCCGGTTCCGACGGCGGCGGCGAGTCGTCGCTGAGCGGCACGCTGTCGGGCGCCGGTTCGAGCGCGCAGGGCGCCGCCATGGAGGGCTGGATCGCCGGCTTCCAGGGCCAGAACCCCGACGTCACCGTCAACTACGACCCGGTCGGGTCCGGCGGCGGCCGCGAGCAGTTCCTGTCGGGCGGCGTGCCCTTCGCGGGCTCCGACGCAGCGCTCGACGAGGAGGAGCTCGCCCAGGTCGAGGAGCGGTGCGGGAGCGCCGACGGCCTCGTCGAGGTGCCGCTCTACATCAGCCCGATCGCCGTCGCGTTCAACCTGCCCGGCGTCGAGACCCTCAACCTGAAGCCCGACACCCTCGCGAAGATCTTCAAGCAGGAGATCAAGACCTGGAACGACCCGGCCATCGCCGCCGTCAACCCGGACGCCGAGCTGCCGGACACCGCGATCACGCCGGTGAACCGCTCCGACGAGTCGGGCACGACCGAGAACTTCCAGGAGTACCTGGCCGCCGCGGCGCCGGACGTCTGGACCTTCGAGGTCGACGGCAACTGGCCGGTGCCGGGCGGGGAGGCCGGTCAGGGCACCTCGGGCGTCGTGCAGGCGACCACCGCGACCGAGGGCGCCATCACCTACGCCGACGCCAGCCAGGTCGGCGAGCTCGGCACCGTCGCCGTCGGCGTCGGCGAGGAGTTCGTCGAGTACTCGCCGGAGGCGGCCGCCGCCGTCGTCGCGAACTCGCCCGAGGTCGAGGGCCGTCCCGACGGCAGCCTCGCGCTCGAGCTGCGCCGCGACACCACCGAGTCGGGCAACTACCCGATCGTGCTCGTGAGCTACCAGCTGGCGTGCAAGACCTACGACGACGCCACGGAGGCCGAACTCGTGAAGGCCTTCTTCAGCTACATCGCCAGCGAGGAGGGCCAGCAGGCCGCGCAGGAGTCGGCCGGCTCGGCCCCGATCTCCGACGAGCTGCGCGACAAGGCGACCGCGGTCATCGACCAGATCGGCGCCTGACGCACCGCTGACCGGGTCCGGGCGGCCGCCGACACGTGGCCGCCCGGACCCGTGCCCGTGCCCTGATGCACCATGGCTGCCGTGCCGCAGCCCGCACCGACGAGGACGCCGTGACCGCACCGACCCCGACGACGGGGCAGACGCCGGAGGTGCCGCCACCCGGCGCACCGGCCGTCCCCCGCGCCAAGGAGCCGCGCCGTCCCGGCGACCGGGTCTTCTCCGGGCTGGCGACCGGCGCGGGGATCACGATCCTCGTCGTCCTCGCGGGCGTCGCGGTCTTCCTCGTCCTGGAGTCGCTGCCGGCGCTCACGGCGAGCCCCGAGGAGCTGCCGGGCGACGACGGCTTCCTGCCCTACCTCGCGCCGCTGGTCTTCGGCACGATCATGGTCGCCGTCATCGCGCTGGTCATCGCGCTGCCGCTGTCCGTCGGCATCGCCCTGTTCATCTCGCACTACGCGCCCCGGCCGCTCGCTCGCACGCTCGGCTACCTCACCGACCTGCTCGCCGCCATCCCGAGCGTCATCTACGGGCTCTGGGGCGCGTTGGTGCTCGCGCCCTACCTCGTCCCCACCTACCGGTGGCTCGAGGCGAACCTGGGGTTCATCCCGCTGTTCGCGGGGCCGGCGTCCGGCAGCGGCCGGACCATGCTCACCGCCGGTGTCGTGCTCGCCGTCATGATCCTGCCGATCATGGCGGCCATCAACCGCGAGGTCTTCCTGCAGACGCCGACGCTGCACGAGGAGGCCGCGCTGGCGCTCGGCGCCACGCGCTGGGAGATGATCCGTATGTCGGTCATCCCCTACGGCAAGTCGGGCGTCATCGGCGGCGCGATGCTCGGGCTGGGTCGGGCGCTCGGCGAGACCATCGCCGTGCTCCTCGTGCTCTCGGCGTCGGGTGGCATCACGTTCAACCTCATCGGGCAGGCGAACCCGCCGACCATCCCGTCGAACATCGCCGCGCAGTTCCCCGAGGCCACCGGCATCACTGTCAACACGCTCATCGCGACCGGGCTCGTGCTGTTCCTGCTCACCTTCGCGGTGAACTTCGCGGCCCGCGCCGTCATCGCGCGCCGCGCGGAGTTCACCGAATGAGCACCCTGACCACCGACCTGGACACCGAGGCGGACCTGTCCAGGGCCCACCGCCCGCTGCCGCGCTGGGTCCCGTGGGCGCTCGCCGGCGGCGCCGTCGTGCTCGCCCTGGTGCTGAGCACGCTGCTCGGCGCCGGGCCGGTGCTGACGGCGGTGTTCGCCGTCGTGCTGTTCACGGTGCTGGTGAACCTCGTGTCGCGCCGCGTCGAGGGCACCCGGCGGGCGACCGACCGCACCGTCACCGCCGTCGTCAGCGCCATGTTCGCCGCGGCGATGGTGCCGCTGGTGTCGCTGCTCTGGACCGTCATCACGCGCGGCAGCGGGCGCTTCGACATCGAGTTCTTCACCCTGACGATGCGCAACATCGTCGGCGAGGGCGGCGGCGCGCGGCACGCGATCCTCGGCACCCTCATCATCACCGGGCTGGCGGCGCTCATCTCGATCCCGATCGGGCTGATGACCGCCATCTACCTGGTCGAGTACGGCCGGGGGAAGCTGGCCCGCTCGATCACCTTCCTCGTCGACGTCATGACCGGCATCCCGTCGATCGTCGCCGGCCTGTTCGCCTACGCCTTCTTCGTGCTGTTCTTCGGACCGGGCATCCGCTTCGGCCTCGGTGGCGCCGTCGCGCTGTCGGTGCTGATGATCCCGGTCGTCGTCCGGTCGGCGGAGGAGATGCTCAAGCTCGTCCCGAACGAGCTGCGCGAGGCGGCGTACGCGCTCGGAGTGCCGAAGTACCGCACGATCCTGAAGGTCGTGCTGCCGGTCGCCGCGGCGGGCATCGCCACCGGCATCACGCTCGCGGTCGCGCGCGTCATCGGCGAGACCGCGCCGCTGCTGCTCATCGTCGGCACGACCGCGAGCCTCAACACCGACCCGTTCGAGGGCCGGATGGCGACACTGCCGGTGTACACCTTCTACAGCTTCTTCCAGCCCGGCGCGCGTCCGGAGTTCAGCATCGACCGCGCGTGGGCGGCGGCGCTCGTGCTCATGCTCATCGTGCTGGTGCTCAACCTCGTCGCGCGCATCGTGGCGAAGATCTTCGCGCCGAAGGGCGCGCGGTAGTCCACCCGTCCCGACCCGGAAGGCACCCCTCCGTGACTCCCGCCGTCTCGCGCCGCACCGCCCTGAAGGCCTCCGCCGCCGCTGGCCTCGCCGTCGCCGCCGTGCCGCACCTGCCGACGCCGGCGCGCGCCGCGTCACCGGTGTTCCGGCACGGCGTCGCGAGCGGCGACCCGCTCGGCACCGCCGTCGTGCTCTGGACCCGGGTCACGCCGTCCGACGCCGCGACGCCCGGCAGTGGCGCCGGCCCGGCGGTCGACGTCGGGTGGGAAGTCGCTGCGGACGAGGCCTTCTCGACCGTCCTGCGGTCGGCCACCGTCCGCACCGACGCGAGCCGCGACCACACCGTGCACGTCGACGTCGACGGGCTGACGCCCTACACGCGCTACTAC
>JBKHYE010000040.1:0-14892 GCA_046565705.1 Actinomycetes bacterium | reverse complement strand
AGGACGTCGAAGCGCTCCTGCAGGTCCCGCACCAGCTCGTCAGCTACCTGGTGGAGTCCCGCGTAGCGTTCCGGGTTGGTCACCCGTCCGTAGGCGCTGTCATCAGTCACAGCGCCAGTCTGCGCGTGTCAGCAAGTCGTAGGTGCCCGACCCCGTCCTCACTGAGGCTAGGGGCCGCTACTTGCTCGGGCGGGGCAGGAACCTTGACACTGGAAGACGCGAACAACCCGTCAGACATCCGGACCGCACGTGTCGTCCAACAACGACTGCAGTGCCTCCCGAGCGCCCGGACTGACGGTCATCTGCACGTGCGTCGGCTCGCCGCCGTCGACCGCCGCGAAAAGCGGGAACGTGAACGACGTCTTGCTCTCGATGAGGGCGTGCGCCTCACACCGCGTCGCGGCGACGTCGACCGGCGTGCTGGCCGACGCCTCCTCGTCGCCGAGCATGAGGTCCCGCGTCATCCCGCTGACCGTGAACAGGATGTTGCCGGTCAGGCTGCCGCCCACCACGGTGAGCGTCCCCGGTCCGCGACGGTCCAGCGCGAGCCGTGTGCGAAGTCGAGGGCGGCCGTCCGCGGTGTCTCTCTCGTACGGCGGCGCGAGGTCGAGCGCTGCGATCGCGGTGACGCGCTCGGCTGCGCAGGCGAGGCGATGCGCCCTGACAAGGCCCGGCTCACGGTCTTCCAGAGGGACGACTGTCTCGCGCTCCGCGCCGTCGGGACCGACGACCTGCAGGACCACGACGGCGCCGTCAGCGTCGCCGTCGGTCCGATCGCACAGCGGCTTCCCGAACGGGACCGGGACGATCCTGGTCGCGCCGTCGGCCGGGAGGACCGACTCTCGCTCGACCGGCGGGATGGGCTCGAACAGCGGGTGGCGGATCTGCCAGGTCGTCACGTTCACGGGCTCGGACCCCGAGTTCGCGATCAGCACGTCGACCTTCGCGCGGACGGCGGCGTGGCGGCCGTAGGAGGACATCGCTGTCAGGGAGTGGCCGCCTTGGTCCGTCTCTGCAGTCTCGTCCGCGGAGCACGACGCGAGGAGGAGCAGCGCTGCCACCGACACGACGTGCGCCGGCCGGCGCGACGGGAGGCCGCGGGCCCGGCGCTGCGACCCGTCCATGGTCGCCGTTACGGCAGCTGCTGCAGCCGGAAGTGCGGGTCGGCGCCGTCGCTCTCGTACACGACGTCCATCTGCGCCTTCTGCAGCTTGCCGGCGTAGTCCCAGTTCATCGACTGCCAGCGCGTGAACTGGTCGAGCACCCACACACCGCTCTGCCGCGACCCGTTGCCGCTCTTGCCGTTGCCGCCGAACGGCAGGTGCGCCTCGGCTCCGGAGGTGGAGTTGTTCACCGACAGCATCCCGGCGCTGACCCGCTCGCGGAACCGGAAGGCATGCGCCGGGTTGGTCGTGTAGATGGCGCTGGAGAGCCCGTAGCCGTGGCCGTTCGCGAGGTCGACCGCCTGGTCGAACGTCGAGAACCGCATCACCGACACGAGGGGCCCGAAGGTCTCGTTGCGGTACAGCGCGTCGTCGGGCCGGACGCCGCTGACGACGACGGGATGTGCGAAGACTCCGGCGTCCGGGTCGCCGACGAACTTCTCCCGCGGGTTCGACGACGTGATCCGACCGGTCTTGCCGTGCACCGTGTGGTGCGGCTGGATCTCGCCCAGCCACTTCTCCCACCCCTGCAGGAACCGCTCGGACAGCATGGGTCCGTAGAGCACGGACTCCGACGTCGGGTCGCCGACCTCCGCCGCGTCGAGCCGCTCGAGCAGCCGGCGCAGGAACTCGTCGTGCACGTCGTCGTGCAGGATGGCGACGCCGAGCGAGGTGCACCGCTGACCAGCGGTGCCGAAGCCGCTGAACAGCGCGCCCTCGACGGCGAGGTCGAGGTCGGCGTCGGGCATGACGACGAGCGGGTTCTTGCCGCCGAGCTCGAGGCACGGGTTCTGCAGGTGGCGACCGCACAGCTCGCCGATGCGGACGCCGACCTCGGAGGAGCCGGTGAAGCCGACCTTGTTCACCAGGCCCTGCTCGAGTGCCTGCGACAGGCCGTCGTAGGTCGTCGGGCCGTCGGCGTGCACGGTGTTCAGGACGCCGGCCGGCACACCGCCGGCGACGAAGAGCCGGGTGAGCGCGTCGCCGAGAGCGGCGCTGTACTCCGCCGGCTTCCACACCACGGCGTTGCCGCACAGCAGCGCCGGCACGAGGTACCAGGACGGCACGGCGACCGGGAAGTTCCCGGCGGTGACGATGCCGGCGACACCCAGCGGCACGCGGAAGGTGAACAGCTGCTTGTCGCGCATCTCGCTCGGGACGGTCTGGCCGTACAGCCGCCGGCCCTCGCCGAGGAAGAAGTCGCAGGTGTCGACGATCTCCTGCACCTCGCCGCGCGACTCGGCGATCGGCTTGCCGACCTCGCGCGTCACCAGCTGCGCCAGCGCCTCGAGGTTGTCCTCGACCAGTCGACCGACGGCGGCGATCACCTTGCCGCGCACCGGCGCCGGCGTCGATGCCCAGCCGGGCTGAGCCGCCTTCGCCGCGCGGAACGCGTCAACCAGCTCGTCGGCGGTCGAGAGCTGCACCTGCGCGACGAGGTCGTCGAGCCGGGCGGGGTTGGTGGAGCGAAGGGTCGCGCCGCTGCCGGGTGCCTCGGCACCGTTGACGAACGACGTCACGCGGGTGGTCACAGCGGTTCTCCAGGAGCGGGGGTGCAGGGCGGGGGAGGGGGGAGCGGCTCAGCCTGCCGCGCGGGACAGCACGCGGTCCAGCGCGGCGACGCCGGCGGCGAGCTCGTCCTCGGAGACGGTCAGCGCGGGGCGGAACCGGATGCTGCGGGTGCCGCAGCCGAGCAGCAGCACGTGCTCGTCGACGCGCAGCCGCTCGAGGACATCGTCGCGCACCTCGGCGTCCGGCAGCGTGAACGCGCACATCAGGCCGCGCCCGCGGACGTCGGTGACGACGTCGTGCTTGGCCGCGACGTCGCGCAGCAGGCCCAGCAGCACGGGCTCGAGCGCCTTGGCTCGCTCGACGAGCCGCTCGCTCTCGATCACCTCGAGGATGCGGCGCGCCCTGACCATGTCGGTCAGCGAGCCGCCCCAGGTGCTGTTGAGGCGGCTGCCGACGCGGAAGACGTTGTCGGGCTCCTCGTCGACCCGGCCGCCGGCCATGATCCCGCAGACCTGCGTCTTCTTGCCGAACGCGACGACGTCGGGCTGCACGCCGAGCTGCTGGTAGGCCCACGCCGTGCCGGTGAGGCCGCAGCCGGTCTGCACCTCGTCGAGGACGAACAGCGCGTCGTGCTCGTGGCAGATCGCCTGCATCGCCTGCAGGAACTCCGGCCGGAAGTGGTGGTCGCCGCCCTCGCCCTGCACCGGCTCCATGACGAAGCACGCGATGTCGTGCGGGTGCTGCTCGAACGCCGCCCGCGCCGCCGCGAGCGCCGCGCGCTCGGCGGCGACGACGTCGCGGCCCTCTGACAGGTACGGCGCCGGGATCCGCGGCCAATCCAGCTTCGGGAAGCGGGCGACCTTGTTGGGGTCGGTGTTGGTGAGCGACATCGTGTAGCCGGTGCGGCCGTGGAAGGCGTGCTCGAGGTGGAGCACCTTCGTGCCCAGCGCCGGGTCGCGGCCCTCGCGCTCGTTGCGCCGGCTCTTCCAGTCGAAGGCGACCTTGAGGGCGTTCTCGACCGCGAGGCCGCCGCCCTCGATGAAGAACAGGTGCGGCAGCGCCGGGTCGCCCAGAACCCGCGCGAAGGTCTCGACGAAGCGGGCCATCGGCACGCTGTAGACGTCGGAGTTGCTGGGCTTGTTGAGCGCGGCCTCGAGCAGGTCCTCGCGGAACAGCGGGTCGTCGGCGAGCGCCGGGTGGTTCATGCCGAGCGCCGACGAGGCGAAGAAGGTGAACAGGTCGAGGTACCGCGTGCCGTCGCGCGCGTCGACGAGCGTCGACCCGCGCGACAGCGCGAGGTCGAGGACCATGTCGAAGCCGTCGACGAGCAGGTGGCGGCCGAGGGCGTCGTGCACCGAGCCGGCGGCCAGCGGGGGAGCAGCGGCAGTGGTCATCCCGGCAGCGTAGGCGGACGGCTTCCCGTGCGCCACTACCGCGACCGGACGTTCTCCTGTCGGATCCCTGAACGACAGGAACGAGTACCGCCCGTAGCCTGTGGCGGTGCCCGACGGCTCCGCACCTGCCGGCCCGACGACGCTCTACCGCCGCGGGCGGGTGCGCTCGTCCGCCGACCCCTTCGCCACCGCCCTGCTCGTCGCCGGCTCCACCGTCGCCTGGGTCGGGGGAGAGGCCGCTGCCGACGCCCTGACCGCCGACCGCGTCGTCGACCTCGACGACGCCTGGGTGGCACCGGCGTTCGTCGACGCGCACGTGCACAGCACCGCCACCGGCTTCGCGCTCACCGGGCTCGACCTCGCCGACGCCCGGTCGCTGCGCGAGGTGCTCGACCGGGTCGAGCGGGCGGCACGCGCGTCCCGCGGTCGTCCCGTGCTCGGCACCGGCTGGGAGGAGGACGCCTGGCCCGAGCGGCGGCCGCCCACGGCGGCCGAGCTCGACCGCGCCGGCTACGGCGGCATCGTCCACCTGACGCGCACCGACTGCCACAGCGGCGTCGCGTCCAGCGCGCTGCTCGCCGCCGCGCCGCGGGCGCGCGAGCTGCCCGGCTTCGTCGGCAACGGCCTGGCGAACGAGGACGCCCACGCCGAGCTGCGCCGCGTCGCCCTCGCCAGCACCACGCCGGCGCAGCGGACCGAGGCCCAGCGCGCCACCCGCGCCCGCGCTGCGGCGCTGGGCATCGGCTGCCTGCACGAGTGCGGCGGCCCGGGCATCGAGGGCGAGGACGACTTCGTCGCGCTGCTGCGCCTCGCCGCCGACGAGCCGGGGCCCGACGTCGTCGGCTACTGGGGCGAGCTCGACGGCGTGGACCGCGCCCGCCAGCTCGGGGCGCACGGAGCCGGCGGTGACCTGTTCGCCGACGGCTCGCTCGGCAGCCGCACCGCGTGCCTGCACTCCCGCTACGACGACGCCGACACCACCGGCTACGCCTACGTCGACAGCGACGACGTCGCCCGGCACCTGGTTGCCTGCACGCTCGCCGGGATGCAGGGCGGGTTCCACGCCATCGGCGACGCGGCGCTCGACGCCGTCGTCACCGGCATGGCCGCCGCGGCCGAGACCGTCGGGCTCGACCGGTTCCGCGCCGCCCGCCACCGGGTGGAGCATCTCGAGCTCGTGACGCCGGCGCAGGTGGCCGAGCTGGCGAGGCTCGGCGCCGTCGCCAGCGTCCAGCCGGCCTTCGACGCGCGGTGGGGCGGCGACGCCGGCCTCTACGCCGCCCGGCTCGGCGTGGATCGCGCGCTGGGCTCGAACCCGCTCGCCGACCTGTCCGCCGCCGGCATCCCGCTGGCGTTCGGCTCCGACTCGCCGGTAACGCCGCTCGACCCGTGGGGCGGCGTGCGCGCCGCCGTGGAGCACCGGACGCCGGGCAGCCGGCTGTCGGCCCGGGCCGCCTTCGCCGCGCACACCCGCGGCGGCTGGCGGGCGGCCGGCGACGACGTGACCGGTGACCTCGTCCCCGGCACGCCGGCGACCTTCGCGGTGTGGCGGGTGCCCGGGGAGCTGGTGGTGCAGGTGCCCGACGAGCGGGTGGCCGGGTGGTCCACCGACCCCCGTGCCGGCGTGTCGGGACTGCCCGACCTGACCCGCGAGGACCCCGTCTGTCTGGTCACGGTGGTGCGCGGCGAGACCGTGCACGAGGCCGAGGTGGACGGCAGATGAACAACAGCGAAGATCCTCTGCCACAGGCGGTTGACAGCGGGTGCGCGGACCGCAGTACCCTCCTCGCGGTCTCCCCGAGAGCGGCTACCTGACCCGGCCGACGCACTGGCAGTTCCCTGGGCGGGACGGACGGCGGACACCCCGCCGAGCCGTCGGACCAGCACCAGAGGACTGTCATCGGGACAGCTCTGCAGGGGTGGCTCCTTCCCTTCGCGTGTGGCGCGCGGGGGCAGGTGACGAGGGCCAACAGACAACGGCGGCACGGCGGGCGCCATCCGTCGGGACGTCGGAACGAAGGCCCGGGTCACCTGTCCCTGCGCCACCGCCGCCCTGGGTCCTGCGGCAGGTGCCGCGCCGGGCGAGCAGGCACACTGGACGGATGGACCGGTCCGTCGTGCTGCGCCCCGCCGCGCCGGCGCCCGCGCCGGTCGACGACCGCGCCGACGCCGCACCGCGGCTGCCGCTCCGCCTGCTCGCGGCGGCGGCGGCCGGCCTGCTGCTCTACGGCTCTCTCGACCCGCTGGCCTGGTGGCCGCTCGCGCCGGTGGGTGTCGCGGTCCTCGTGCTCGCCTGCCGAGGGCTCCGCGCCGGCTCCGGCGCCCTGGTCGGACTGGTCGCCGGGCTGCTGCTGTTCGTGCCGCTGCTGCGCTGGTCCGGCCTCGAGGTCGGTCCGGTGCCGTGGCTGCTGCTCGCGCTGTTGCAGGCGTCCTTCTTCGCCCCGCTGGGCGCGGCGCTTGCCGTGCTGACCCGGCTGCCGGGGTGGGCGCTGTGGACCGCGGCCGCCTGGGTCGCCGAGGAGGCGCTGCGCGGGCGGCTGCCCTTCGGGGGCTTCCCGTGGGGCCGGCTCGCGCACGCGATGCCCGACACGCCTTTCACGCCGTTGGCCGCGGTCGGCGGCCTGCCGCTGCTGACGGCTGCCGTGGCGCTCGTCGGCGGGCTGCTCGCGCTCGCCGTCGTCGGCCGCGGGCTCTGGCCGCGGCTGGCCGTCGTGCCCGTCGTCGTCGGCCTGGTGGGCGGCGCCGCTCTCGCGGCGCCGGCGGTGCCCGACGACGCCGAGCGGGTCGACGTCGCCGTCGTGCAGGGCAACGTGCCCAGGCTCGGGCTGGACTTCAACGCCCAGCGGGCCGCTGTGCTCGACAACCACGTCACCGCGACGCGCGAGCTGGCCGACGACGTCCGCGCCGGTCGTGTCGACCCGCCCGATCTCGTGGTGTGGCCCGAGAACTCCTCCGACATCGACCCGTTCACCGACTCCTCGGCCTACGCCGTCATCGACGAGGCCGTGCGCGACATCGGCGTCCCAGTGCTCATCGGCGCCGTCCTCGACGGACCGGGGCGCAACGTCAGCAACGCCGGCATCGTCTGGGACCCGGAGACCGGGCCGGGGGAGCGGTACGTGAAGCGGCACCCCGTGCCCTTCGGCGAGTACATCCCGCTGCGCGGGCTGGCGCGGCGGATCAGCTCGCAGGTCGACCTGGTGCCGCGCGACTTCGCGAGAGGGGAGGAGGTCGGCGTGCTCGACGTCGGGCCGGCGCGGATCGGCGACGTCATCTGCTTCGAGGTAGCCTACGACGGCCTCGTGCGCGACGCCGTCCGCGAGGGCGGCAGGCTGCTCGTCGTGCAGACGAACAACGCCACCTTCGGGCGCAGCCCGCAGACCGAGCAGCAGCTGGCGATGAGCCGGCTGCGCGCCGTCGAGCACGGCCGCGCCGTCGTCGTCGCCGCCACGAGCGGCGTGAGCGCCGTCGTCCAGCCCGACGGCGAGCTGTCGCACCGCACCGAGGTGTTCACCCGCGACGTGTCGGTGACGTCGGTGCCGCTGCTGGACGACAGGACCCTGGCGACCCGGCTCGGCGTGCTGCCCGAGGCGGCGTTGGCGCTGCTCGCCGTCGGCGCCCTCGTCGTCGCCGCGCGGCGAGAGGCGGCCGCATGACGGCCGCGCTGGGCCGCGTGCTCGTCGTCGTCCCTACGTACAACGAGGCCGGCAACCTCGAGCCGATCGCCGCGCGGCTGCGCGCGGCCGTCCCGGACGCGCACCTGCTCGTCGTCGACGACGGCAGCCCGGACGGCACGGGTGCGATCGCCGACCGGCTGGCGGCAGCCGACGAGGCGGTGCACGTCCTGCACCGGACCGAGAAGGCCGGGCTCGGCGCCGCCTACATCGCCGGGTTCAGCTGGGCGCGTGAGCGCGGCTACGACGTCGTCGTCGAGATGGACGCCGACGGGTCGCACGCGCCGGAGGAGCTGCCGCGGCTGCTCGACGCCCTCGCCGACGCCGACGTCGTGCTCGGCAGCCGCTGGGTCGAGGGCGGCAAGGTCGTGAACTGGCCGCGCTCGCGCGAGCTCCTCAGCCGCGGCGGCAACTGGTGGACCCGCACGATGCTCGGCCTGCCGCTGCGCGACGCGACCGGCGGCTTCCGCGCCTACCGCCGCAGCGTGCTGGACGCGCTGCCGCTGGACTCGGTCGCCTCCCAGGGCTACTGCTTCCAGGTCGACCTGGTGTGGCAGGCGTGGCGCAACGGCTGCCGTGTCGTCGAGGTCCCGATCACGTTCGTGGAGCGGGTGCGCGGGGAGTCGAAGATGAGCCGGTCGATCGTGCTCGAGGCGCTGTGGCGGGTGACCTGGTGGGGGCTGTCCACCGGCCGCTCGCGTCGCCGCCTCGGCGCCCGCGTCGACGCCGTCGGGAGCTGACGTGCTCGCGCCGATCGTCGCCGCGCTGGTGATCGTCCCGCTGATCGAGATCTACCTGCTGATCCAGGTGGGGCAGGTCCTGGGCGCGCTGCCGACGGTGGCGCTGCTCGTGCTCATGTCCGTGATCGGCGGCCTGCTGCTGCGCCGCGAGGGCGCGCGGACCTGGAGGGCGTTCCGGGAGGCGCTGCACAGCGGTCGGGTACCGGCCCGTGAGGTCGCCGACGGCGCGCTGGTGCTGTTCGGGGGAGCGCTGCTCCTCACGCCGGGCTTCTTCACCGACGCGCTCGGGCTGGCGTGCGTGCTGCCCGGCTCCCGCGCGGTGCTGCGGCGGCTGCTGACCGGCGTGGTGGCGCGCCGGCTCGGGGCGCCGGGCGTCGCAGGCGCGTTCGCCGCGGACCGGCTACGCGGGCGGCACCGGCCGACGGCTCGGCCGGGGCGCGGCGACGTCGTCGAGGGGACCGTCGTCGAGGACCCGGACGACCGCGACGCGCGCTGAGCGAGCCCGAACGTGCGACGGCCCCGTCCTCGTCGGACGGGGCCGTGGCGACGCTCGCGGCGTCAGGTCAGGCGGTCTTCTTGCCCTTCTCGGCCTTCAGCGCGGCCTTGACCTTGCCCTGGTGCTCGTGGAGGACGGCCAGCCGCTCGGCGAGGACCTCCTCGAGCTCGGCCGGCGTGCGGCGCTCGAGCAGCATGTCCCAGTGCGTGCGGGCCGGCTTGCCCTTCTTGGGCTCGGGCTGCTCGCCGTCACGCAGCAGCGCGGTGGCGCCGCAGACGCGGCACTCCCACGCGGGCGGGATGTCGGCCTCCGCAGCGAAGGGGACGGCGGTCTCGTGCCCCTCGGGGCAGTCGTAGACGGTGCGCAGGCGCGGGGCGAACTCGGTGTGCCGGTCGCTCTCGTAGCTCACCGCTCCGAGGCGAGTGCCTCGCAGGACGCGGTCGCTCATGGGATGTCCTCCCGGTTCGGTGTCGCCTCGTGCAACGAGCGTGCGCCTGCAAGGATTCCCGCGGTGCGGTGCGGGACACCCGTCCGCCGGTGTCGGAAGGGGGCTCGACTGTGACGCTTGTCTCCCGTTCCTCGTCGATCGAGCGGGTGGTCGACCGTGCAGGTGACCGTCTGGAGGCATCGGCGCTGGCGGCTGGGGCCTTGAGCGCGGCTGCCGTCCAGGCGGCCCCGTCAGTCGCGCGCTCGGTGGCCGAGCGGTGGCTGACGCCGCTGCGGCTGGCGCAGGCGCGCACCGCCGCCGGCGTCTCGATGATCGCCGCGCCGGCGCGCTCGGCTGCCGTCATGGGCGTCGGCCGCCCCGCCGCGCGGGGGAGCACCTGGACGGTGCAGATGCTCGGCGCGCGGGAGGTCGCCCTCGGCGGCGGTGCCTGGATCGCGCTGCGGCGCGGCGACGGCCGGGCTGCGCGGCTGTGGCTCGCAGCCGGGCTGCTGGCCGACGCCGTCGATGCGCTCGCCGTCGCCGGCGCCGTCGGCCGCGGCAAGGTCCGGCCGGCGGTCGGCGTCCCGCTCATCGCGGTGGCGACGACGGCGGTCGCCATCCAGACCGCCGCGCTGGCCTCGGACGACGACCCGGCCTGACCGCCGTCGTGGGCTAGCCTGGCCGCGTTCGACGAAGGGGAGTAGCCCCCTACCGGCTGGTCGACACGCTGGGCGCCCTCGGGCACCCCGGTCAGCCGGGTCCGCTCCGCACGGAGCGGGCGGGCGAGACCTTCGGCGCCGGTACGACGTACCGGGCCGAGGCCGCCTGCAGACCTCCGCCCGGTGCAGGACGGAGAACGCGCTCGTGTCCGCGCTCGCGCTCGCCTTCGGCGTGGTGTTCCTCGCCGAGCTCGGCGACAAGAGCCAGCTCCTTGCGCTGAGCCTGGCGGCCCGCCGGCCGGCGCTCAAGGTGATCGCCGGCCTGGCGCTGGCGGCGCTGGTGCTGCAGGGGCTGTCGGCAGGCCTCGGCGCCGTCGCCGCCAGCGCCGTGCCGACCCGGCTGCTGGCCGTCGTCGCCGGCGTGGGCTTCCTGGTGGCCGCTGCCATGGTGCTGCGGTCGAGCGACGACGCCGGGGTGGACGCGCCGTCGCGGATGCGCTCGACGGTGCTGCTGTCGTTCAGCACCCTGCTGGTCGCCGAGCTCGGCGACAAGACGATGATCGCGACGGCGGCGCTGGCCGTGCGTGAGCCGGCGGTGCTGGTGTGGCTGGGCGGGACGGCCGGGTTCGTCGCCGCCGACGTGCTGGCCGTGCTGGTCGGCGTCGGGCTGCTGCGCCGGCTGCCGGTCGCGGCGGTGCGGCGGGCGACGGCCGGGCTGCTCGCCGTGCTCGGGCTGGTGCTGCTCGCGGGGGCGCTGTAGCGGCCCCTCCGAGGCCACTACCTCGTGCGCCGATAATCGACATTATGTCAGGACGGCGGGCGGCCGGGGGTCCCCTTCAGGTCGCGCCACAGGTGCAGCTCGTCGCGCAGGTCGTCCTCGGACAGCCGCAGCGCGCCCGGCAGCCGGCCGACCTCGCGGTAGCCGTGCCGCAGGTAGAACGCCTCGGTGCCGGTGCCGCCGCGCACGGTCAGGTGCAGCGCGCGCAGCCCGAGCCGGGTGCCGACGTCGTCCGCGCTGACCAGCAGCGCGCTGCCGTACCCCGAGCCCTGCAGGTCCGGGTGCACCTGCAGCCGCTTGAGGGTCCGCCAGTGCGGGCTGAGCGGCCCGCTGCGCGCCTCGAGCACGTACCAGCCGACGACGCGGCCGGCGAGCCGCCCGACGACCAGGTCGTCGGTGCCGGCCTCGACACGGGCCCACGTCGGCCGTGCCAGCACCTGCGCCGCGGCGTCGTCGGTCGGTGCGACCAGACCGAGCGCGCCGCCCGCGTTGGTGGCGTCGACCCAGATGCGGACGAGCTCGCGGCGCAGCGCGTCGTCCAGCGCCGGCCGGTGCTCGATCTGCAGGTCCACGGGGTCCTCTCGTCGTCGCGACGACCCTAAGGTCGGGCGGATCGGGCGCGGCCTAGGGTCGCCCTGTGGACAACGGGCCCGCCGACGAGCCGCGACCGCTGGCGGTGTTCGACATCGACGGCGTGCTCGCCGACGTCCGGCACCGCGTGCACCACGTCGAGCGCCGTCCCAAGGACTGGGACGCGTTCTTCGCCGCCGCCGTCGACGACCCGCCGCTCCAGCAGGGGCTCGCGCTCGCCCGCGCCAGCGCGCAGGACTGCGAGGTCGTCTACGTCACCGGCCGGCCGGAGCGCTGCCGCCGCGACACCCTCGAGTGGTTCCGCCGGCACGGGCTGCCCGAGGGCAGGCTGGTCATGCGCGACTCCGGCGACCGCCGGCCGGCCCGCTTCGCCAAGCCGCAGCTCCTGCGGCGGCTCGCCCGCGGCCGGGTCGTCGCCGTGGTGGTCGACGACGACGAGCAGGTCTGCGACGCCTATGAGGCCGCGGGCTTCCGGGTGATGCGGGCGACGTGGATGACGGCGCCCGACGCGCTGTTGCGCGCTCAGGAGGTCGAGGGCCGCACCTGACCGGGCCGCTCCCCCGCCAGTGCCTGCAGCAGCGGCTCTGCCTTCGCGTGCGCCTCGGCGACCTCGGCGACCGGGTCGCTGTCCCAGGTGATGCCGCCGCCGGCCCACAGGTGCACGGTGTCGTCGTCGGCCGCGAGCGTCCGGATGGTCAGGCCGAGATCGAGACCGCCGGGCCACAGCATGCCGAACGCGCCCATCGCGGGCCCGCGCCCGACCGGCTCGAGGTCGGCCAGCAGCGCGCACGCCGCGTGCTTCGGCGCACCGGTCACCGATCCCCCCGGCAGCAGCGCCCGCAGCACGTCGACGACGCCGGCGTCGTCGCGCAGCCGCGCCGTGACGCGCGAGCCGGCGTGCCACAGGCCGGACCACTCGGCCACGGCGAACAGCTCGTCGACCTCGACGCTGCCGGTGACGGCGACGCGCGACAGGTCGTTGCGCTCGAGGTCGACGATCATGATGTGCTCGGCGCGCTCCTTGGCGCTGGCGAGCAGCTCCTCGCGGCTGCCGGGCGCGACCCGCCGGGTGCCCTTGACCGGCACGGTGCTGACGCGGTCGCCGGTGACGCGCACCAGCTGCTCGGGGGACGCGCACCCGACTGCCCACCCGGGTCCGGTGAGCACTCCGCCGTAGCTTGCTCCCGGGAGGCCGGCGACGGCCGCCGCGAGCTCGCGCGGGTCGGCCCGGTGCTGCGCGGCCCGGTGCCCGACGACGTTGGCCTGGTACACGTCGCCGCGGGCGATCGCCTGCCGCACCCGCTCGACGGCGGCCGCGTGCTCGCCGTCGTCCCACGTGGTCTGCCATGCGGTCCGCGGCACGGCCGGCGGCGCCGTCGGGCGGGGCGCTCCTCCCCCGTCGTCCCCCCCGGCTTCGCGCACCGCGACAGCGACGACGTCGGGCACCACCGGCACCGGCGACGGCGCCCCGGTCGGCAGCCCGGCCAACGCCGCGCACCCGGTCGCGCCGGCGAGCAGGACGACCGCGGTCGACACCTCCGCCGGCGCGCGACCGACCCCGTGCTCGGCCAGGAACTCCCCCAGCGCCGCCCCGGGGTCGCCCCCGTCCTGCGTCCTCCACTGCCACCGCTCGAGCTCGCGCAGCCGTCGTGACCATGCCGGGGGGCGCCCGGGTGGCCCGATATGCCCCCCGGACTGCGCCAGACGGCTCACCTGCGGCTGGCCATCGGTACGAACTTCCCCAGCAAGTGGGTGTTCAGCATGCGCAGAAGGCTTCCGAAGAGCAGTATGCGGGCAGCCCAAGACCCGAGCACCGCACCGGACCTGACCCACGCAGGAGCACAAAGATGTGCGACCACTCCCCCGCCTGCCCAGGGCCGACGGACCCCGACCACGACGCCGCGCGCGTCATCAGCAGCCACCCCGAGCAGGGTTGGAGCCTGCTGTGCAACGGGGTCGTCGTGTTCGAGGACACCGGCGAGATCCTGCCCGACGGTCGCAGCGTCGCGCCGCACCGTCCGGCCTGCCGGCGGTGGGTGCCGCTGCAGCAGAGCCGCGTCGGCGTCCACAGCGCCGCCTGACGCCCCTCAGCTAGCCGCGGCCGACTGCCGCGACGTCCCTGTCCGCACCCGTCTCCCCCGCCGCACCGTCACCAGCGGGCGACTCGTAGGCCGTCGGTGACGGGCACGAGCACACCAGGTTCCGGTCCCCGTAGGCGCCGTCGATGCGGCGCACCGGCGGCCAGTACTTCGCCGTCCGGTCGACGCCGGGCGGGAACGCCGCGGTGCGCCGCTCGTACGACCGGCCCCACTCTCCTGCCAGGCACGCCGAGGTGTGCGGCGCCTGCCGCAGCGGGCTGTCCTCGAGCGGCCACGTGCCGGCCGCGACCTCGTCGATCTCCTCGCGGATGCGCAGCATCGCGTCGCAGAACCGGTCGAGCTCGGCGAGGTCCTCGCTCTCGGTCGGCTCGATCATCAGCGTCCCGGCGACCGGGAAGCTCATCGTCGGGGCGTGGAAGCCGTAGTCGATGAGCCGCTTGGCGACGTCGTCGACGGTGACGCCGGTGGCCTTGGTGAGCGGCCGCAGGTCGACGATGCACTCGTGCGCGACGAGCCCGTCGCGCCCGCTGTACAGCACCGGGAAGGCGTCGCGCAGCCGGGCGGCGACGTAGTTCGCCGACAGGACGGCGACCTGGGTGGCGCGGGTGAGGCCGTCGGCGCCCATCATGCGGACGTACGCCCAGCTGATCGGCAGGATGCCGGCGCTGCCGTACGGGGCGGCGCTGATCGGGCCCGGGCCGGTGGCCGGGCCGGCGTCCGGGTCGAGCGGGTGGTTCGGCAGGTAGGGCGCGAGGTGCGCGCGCGCCGCGACCGGGCCGACGCCAGGGCCGCCGCCGCCGTGCGGGATGCAGAACGTCTTGTGCAGGTTCAGGTGGCTGACGTCTGCGCCGAACCGGCCGGGGCGCGCCAGACCGACCAGCGCGTTGAGGTTCGCGCCGTCGACGTAGACCTGGCCGCCGGCGTCGTGCACCGACGCGCAGATGTCGGCGATGGTGTCCTCGTACACCCCGTGGGTGCTCGGGTAGGTGACCATCAGCGCCGCGAGCCGGTCGCGGTGCTCGTCGATCTTCGCGTGCAGGTCCTCGAGGTCGACGTCGCCGGTCGAGGTGGTGCCGACGACGACGACGCGCATGCCCGCCATCACGGCGCTCGCGGCGTTGGTGCCGTGCGCGCTGGCCGGGATGAGGCAGACGTCGCGCTCGGCGTCGCCGTTGGCGCGGTGGAACTCGCGGATGGCGAGCAGCCCGGCGAGCTCGCCCTGGCTGCCGGCGTTGGGCTGCAGGCTGCAGGCGTCGTAGCCGGTGATCTCGCACAGCCACCGGGCCAGGTCGTCGACCACCTGGCGGATGCCGGTCGAGTGCTCCTTGGCCGTGAACGGGTGCAGCGCCGCGAACTCCG
>JBKHYE010000039.1:0-21259 GCA_046565705.1 Actinomycetes bacterium | reverse complement strand
CGCGCTGTCGCCTTCGCAGGTGCCGCCGCTCTCGTCGTCGGCCTCGCCGGCACCGCCACAGCTGCACCGGGAGCGGCGTCCGAGAGCCGGGGCCGGTTCATCGTCACGGTCGCTGACGGCGTCGACTCGCGGTCCGTCGCTGCCGACCACCGCCGCCGCGGTGCGAAGGTCGACTTCGTCTACCGCCACGCGCTCAACGGCTTCGCCGGCGCGATGTCGCAGGCGGATCTCGGCGCGCTGCAGCGCGACGGGCGGGTTAAGCGGATCGAGCGCGACGGCGTAGTCAAGGCGAGCGGCACGCAGTCCAATCCCACCTGGGGGCTCGACCGCATCGACGAGCGCGATCTGCCGATGGACGGCGCGTACGCGTACGACACCACCGGCGCCGGCGTGAACGCCTACGTCATCGACACAGGTATCCGGTTGTCGCACAACGACTTCGGCGGCCGGGCGGTGTCCGGCTACGACGCGGTCGACGGCGGCTCGGCGGACGACTGCGACGGGCACGGGACGCACGTTGCCGGCACGGTCGGAGGCACCACCTACGGCGTCGCCAAGAGCGCCAGGCTGGTGGCTGTCCGCGTCCTCGACTGCGAGGGGTCGGGCACGTGGTCCGGCGTCATCGCAGGGATGGATTGGGTCACGGCCAACCACGTGAAGCCGGCCGTCGCGAACATGAGCCTCAGCGGCGGCGCCAGCTCGTCCGTCGACGACGCCGTGCAGCGGATGATCGCCGCGGGCGTCACGACGGTGGTCGCCGCCGGGAACGGCGATCGCCTGGGCCGGGCGCAGGACGCCTGCAACTACTCGCCGGCGCGCGTGCCGGACGCTGTCACGATCGGAGCGACCACCAGCACCGATGCCAAGACGTCGTGGTCGAACTACGGCAACTGCGTCGACTTCTTCGCGCCGGGGGCCAGCATCACCTCGGCCTGGTACACGAGCAGCTCGGCGACGAACACGATCAGCGGCACGTCGATGGCGGCGCCGCACGTCGCGGGCGTCGCGGCGCTGTACCTGCAGAGCAACAGCTTGGCGTCGCCAGCGGCGGTGCGCGACGCCTTGTACGCCGACACGACCAAGGGGATCGTGACCTCGTCCAGCACGGCGAACAACCACCTCCTCTACTCGTACACGACAGGAACGGCTCCTACTGGCAACACAGCGCCGACGGCCTCATGGACCTCGTCGTGCACGGAGCTCGGCTGCACTTTCGACGGCACCGGTTCCGGCGACACTGACGGCAGCGTCACGAAGTACTCGTGGAGCTTCGGCGACGGGGCCACCGCCTCGACGGCCAAGGCCAGCCACACGTACGCAGCGGCGAACACATACTCCGTGACGCTGACCGTCACGGACGACTCCGGCGCGACGGACACCGAGACGCGCAACGTGACGGTGACCAACTCCATTGGCGGCACAAGTCCAGAACCGGACAGCTTTTCGCTGAGTGCATCCGGCTACAAGGCGAAGGGCGGCTGGCAGCACGCCGTCCTGAACTGGTCGGGTGGAGACATCGCAATCACGAGCGTGGACGTGTATCGCGACGGTGAGAAGATCACCACGGTGCCAGACGACGGTCACCACGACGACGACATCCGCAGGAAGGGCGGTGGCTCCTACGTCTACAAGGTCTGCGAGACCGGCACGACGACCTGCACCAACGTGGCCACGGTCTCCTTCTGATCGCCTGACGCTGAAGACGGGGCGCGCACCTCACCAGACGGGACGCCCGGAGCCGGGAGTACCGAGCGGAACGGCACGGCGCTGCTAACGTCCGCCGATTTGCTTCTGCCCGGAAGGTTCCACCATGTCGCGTACGCGCACCCATGTCCTCGCCGCCGCCGGCGTCCTTGCCGTCGGGCTGACTGCCTGCTCGAGCGGGCCGTCGAAGGAGGACTACGTCTCCTCGGCGGAGCAGATCTGCGCCGATGCCAACACCGCGTTGGAGGACCTGCCGGAGCCGCAGTCGCCGGACCAGCTGACCGACGTTCTCGAGGAGGGCATCAGCGTCGCCGACGGCGCGGTCGATGAGCTCGAGGGCCTCGAGACGCCGAGCGACGACGGCCAGCGGATCGACGAGATGTTCCTCGAGCCGCTTCGCGGACAGGTCGAGGCCATCCGCGAGTTCGCGCCGGAGGTCGAGGAGGCGGCGGCGTCCGGAGACCTCGAGGCGCTGAGCAACCTCCAGGAGCCGGACGCTCCCGACGCCGACCTCGACGCCATGCGCGACTACGGCTTCGACGACTGCGTCACGTTCGCCGAGCAGTAAGCCGACCACGCTTGCTGATCAACAGGAACGCCACGCCGGCAGGGGCACACCTCTGCACGGCGTGGCGTTCCTGTTGATCACGGGTCGAGAGGCCGGCTGAGAGGCCGGTTGATCACCGGTTGAGAGTCCGGCTGAGAGGCCGGCGGGGCTGCCGCGACGGGCGCTACGACCGGCGCTCGGGCTTCCACACGACGAGCGCGCTCTGGCTGAGCGGCACGAGGTCACGGCGCATCGACGCCACTGCCCGCTCGTGCGCCTGGTCGGCCGCGAGTCGCGCCTGCTCGAGCTCCTCCTGGAGCTCGGCGATCCGGAGCTGCAGCGCCTCGACCTGGTTCTCCAGCTCGATGACGCGCTTGATGCCGGCGAGGTTCACGCCCTCCTCCTGGGAGAGCCGCTGCACCTCACGCAGCAGGGCGACGTCGCGCGCCGAGTAGCGCCGCCCGCCCCCGCCCGCTCGACCCGGGGTCACGAGCCCGAGCCGGTCGTACTGGCGCAGTGTCTGCGGGTGCATGCCGGCGAGCTCGGCGGCGACGGAGATGACGAAGACCGCGGCGTTCTCGTCGATGTGGGGGGTGGTGGTCACAACGACACCTCCTGGAGGTGGGCGCGCGGGTCGTCGCCCGACGTCGCCGCCGCGTACTTCTCGAGCGCCTCTCGCGCGGCGCTCGAGAGCTTCTGCGGCACGGCGACCTGCACCGTGACGAGCAGGTCGCCGGCCTTGCCGCCGCGGCGCTTGACCCCCCGGCCCCGGACCCGCAGCGTGCGGCCGGACGACGTGCCCGACGGCACCTTCACGGTGACAGGGCCGTCCGGCGTCGGCACGGTCAGCAGCGTCCCGAGCGCAGCCTCGGCGAAGGTGACGGGCACCGTGATGAGCAGGTCGTCGCCGCGGCGCTTGAACAGCTCGTGCGGCGTGACGTGCACCGTGACCAGCAGGTCGCCAGCCGGCCCGCCGCGCTCCCCCGGGGCACCGCGCCCGGCCAGGCGCACGCGCTGACCGTCGTCGACGCCGGGCGGGATCCGCACGTTCAGCGTCTTCTCGGTGCTCGCGACCCCCCGGCCGGCACACGTCGGGCACGGGACCTCGATGACGCGGCCCTTGCCGCGGCACGAGCGGCACGGCTCGGAGAACGCGAAACCGCCCTGGTTGCGGGTGGTCACGCCGGCGCCGTGGCAGGTGGGGCACTCCTTCGGGGACGTGCCGGGCGCCGCACCGGTGCCCCGGCAGGTCGTGCACGGGCCGGTCGTCGTCAGCCGCACCGGCACCGTGGCGCCCCGAAGCGCGTCGCCGAACGACAGCGTCACGTCGGTCTCGACGTCGGCGCCTCGCCGCGGCGCCCGGCCCCGGCTTCCGCCGAACAGCCCGCCGAAGACGTCGCCGAGGCCCCCACCGCCGCCGGCCCGCCCGAACAGGTCGTTGATGTCGAAGCCGGGAACGCCGCCGCCCGGGTAGCCGCCGCCCGGGTAGCCGCCGGGCATGCCGCCGCGGAAGCCACCCGAGTCGAACAGCGCCCGCGCTTCGTCGTACTCCCGGCGCTTCGTGTCGTCGGAGAGGACGTCGTAGGCCTCCGACACCTCCTTGAAGCGGTCCTCGGCCGCCTTGTCGCCCGGGTTCTTGTCCGGGTGGAGCGTCGTCGCGAGCTTGCGGTAGGCCTTCTTGATGTCGGACGTCGTCGCGTCCTTCGGGACGCCGAGAGCGGCGTAGTAGTCCTTCTCGACGTAGTCGCGCGCGCTCACGGCGTCCTCACCTCCCTCAGTCCGTCTCCGTCGTGCCCTCGTCGCCGGCAGCCTCCGCCGCCGGGGCCCCGGGCTCGGCCACCGACACGCGGGCCGGCCGCAGCACGCGACCGCTCTTGAGCCGGTATCCGGGCTGCAGGACCTGAGCGCAGACCGCGACGGTGGCGGTCGGGTCGGGCTCGGCCTGCATGAGCGCCTCGTGCACCGCCGGGTCGAACGGCTCACCGGGCTCGCCGTACTTCTCGAGCCCGGCCTTGGCGGTGATCTGCTCCAACCGCTCGCCGACGGCGGCGAACGCCCCCGTCAGGTCGCCGTGCTGGCGCGCTCGATCGATGTCGTCGAGCACCGGCAGCAGCTCGTTGAGCAGCCCCGCCGTCGCCATTTCGACGACGGCGACCCGGTCGCGCTCGACGCGACGCCGGTAGTTGGCGTACTCGGCGGTCACGCGCTGCAGGTCGGCGGTGAGCTCGGCCGCGAGCGCGTCCATGTCGTCGGCGGGGGACGCGGCCGACTCGTCCGCTGTCTCGCCGGCGGAGCCGCTCTCACCGGCATCCGCCGACCCACCGGGAGGACTCCCGGCCGGGTCGGTGCCCGCGGCAGCACCGGGCGCGGCGGCGGTGCTGCCGCGCACGGTGCCGCTCTCCGGGTCGAGCCGACGCTTGTCGCGGATGACGACGCGGTCGGGGTCGCCCATGGGTTCTGGACTGGCGGTCTCGTGAGGCGAGCTCACTTCCTGTCGTCCTCCTCGACGACCTCGGCGTCGACGACGCCCTCGTCGTCGGCGCCCCCAGGAGCGTCACCGGGACCGGCCCCGGCCTCGGGGCCGGCAGCGGCGTACATCGCCGCACCGACCTCGGAGCTCTTGCGGGCCAGCTCCTCTGCCTTGGTGCGGATGGCCGCGATGTCGCTGCCGGCCAGCGATGCCTTGAGGTCGCTGAGCAGGGACTCGACCTCGCTCTTGCCCTCGGCCGGGAGCTTGTCGCCGTTCTCCCCGAGGAACTTCTCGGTCGAGTACACGAGCGACTCGGCCGAGTTGCGGGTCTCGACCTCCTCGCGGCGCCGCTTGTCCTCCTCGGCGTGCGCCTCGGCGTCGCGCATCATCCGCTCGATGTCCTCCTTCGGCAGCGCCGAGCCGCCGGTGATGGTCATCGACTGCTCCTTGCCGGTGCCGAGGTCCTTCGCGGACACGTGCACGATGCCGTTGGCGTCGATGTCGAACGTGACCTCGATCTGCGGCACCCCGCGCGGCGCCGGCGGCAGCCCGGTGAGCTCGAACATGCCGAGCTTCTTGTTGTAGGCCGCCATCTCGCGCTCGCCCTGGAAGACCTGGATCTGCACCGACGGCTGGTTGTCCTCCGCCGTCGTGAAGACCTCGGAGCGCTTGGTCGGGATCGTGGTGTTGCGCTCGATGAGCTTGGTCATGATGCCGCCCTTGGTCTCGATGCCCAGCGACAGCGGCGTGACGTCGAGCAGCAGGACGTCCTTGACCTCGCCCTTGAGGACGCCGGCCTGCAGGGCGGCGCCGATCGCGACGACCTCGTCGGGGTTGACGCCCTTGTTCGGCTCCTTGCCGCCGGTGAGCTCGCGGACGAGCTCGGTGACCGCGGGCATGCGGGTCGAGCCGCCGACCAGCACGACGTGGTCGATCGCGTCGACCGAGATGCCGGCGTCCTTGATGGCCTGCTTGAACGGCGCCTTCGTCCGGTCGAGCAGGTCCTGCGTCATGCGCTGGAACTCCGCGCGCGTCAGCGTGACGTCCAGGTGCAGCGGACCCTCGGGGCTCGCCGTGATGTAGGGCAGGTTGATGCTCGTCTGCTGCGACGCGGACAGCTCGATCTTGGCCTTCTCGGCCGCCTCGCGCAGCCGCTGCAGGGCCATCTTGTCCTTGGACAGGTCGATGCCGTGCTGGCCGCGGAAGGTCTTGACCAGGTGGTCGACGATGCGCTCGTCCCAGTCGTCGCCGCCGAGGCGGTTGTCGCCGGCGGTCGCCTTCACCTCGATGACGCCGTCGCCGATCTCCAGCAGCGAGACGTCGAAGGTGCCGCCACCGAGGTCGAAGACCAGGATGGTCTGCTCCTTGTCGCCCTTGTCCAGGCCGTAGGCGAGGGCGGCGGCGGTGGGCTCGTTGATGATGCGCAGGACGTTGAGGCCCGCGATCTCGCCGGCCTCCTTGGTGGCCTGGCGCTGCGCGTCCTCGAAGTAGGCCGGGACGGTGATGACGGCGTCCTTGACCTCCTCGCCGAGGTAGCTCTCGGCGTCGCGCTTGAGCTTCTGCAGGACGCGGGCGCTGATCTCCTGCGGCGTGTACTGCTTGCCGTCGATGTCGGGGGACTTCCAGTCGGTGCCCATGTAGCGCTTGACCGACCGGACGGTGCGCTCGACGTTCGTGACGGCCTGGCGCTTGGCGACCTCGCCGACGAGCACCTCGCCGTTCCTGGCGAACGCGACGATGGACGGGGTGGTGCGGGCGCCCTCGGCGTTCGGGATGACGGTCGGCTCGCCGCCCTCGAGGACGCTCACGACGCTGTTGGTGGTACCGAGGTCGATGCCGACGGCACGGGCCATGGGGCTGTCTCCTAGCTCTGCGGTGCAGGGGTTGAGTGCTTGCCACTCAGGGTGCTGACGTCGGGTGCAACCGTCAAGTCGGCTTGAGCCTTCCCGACTCAGGTTGTTTTCTGGTCGGCCCCTCACCGGCCCCACGCCAGCCCCGCCCGGAGGGCTCCCCACGGTTTCGACGGCGTCCGGAACCGTCGGGAGGGCTCCGCGCGCGAGTGCTGGAGGGGCTGCGGCGGCTCCGGGGGGTCCGGGAACCGTCGGGAGGGCTCCCGGGGGCCGTCGCTACGCTCGACGACGTGCTGAGCGGCCTGCGCGACTCCCGTGGCCGCCCGAACCTGCTCGTCCGGGTGCTCGCCCTGGTCGTCGCGCTGCTGCTCGCCTACCCGGTCACGCTCGCGGTCCTGCGCGTCGTCGACCGGGTCCTGTCGGCCATCTACTGAGACGACACGGCGGGGGAGGAGAGATCCACCGCCGGCCTCCCCCGGGCTCTCGCGAGTGTGCGGGGCTCTGAGCGGCGCCCGCACACGAGCCGCCGGGGGAGGAGAGATCCACCGCCGGCCTCCCCCCGGGCTCTCGCGAGTCGCGGCCGCGATCAGGACCCCCTCGTCGCTGCTGCGCGCGCACGCGGGACCATGGAGCGTCGCGGCACCGCCGTGACGGGTTACTCACGAGTAGCAAGCGGGCGCCCGACGCCCGTAGGCTGCTCGCTGCGCCGTGTCCCCCGACAGACCCGGGCGCGGCGCCCAGCACAGCCCCCTCGGGAGGGAACAGCGTGGAGACGCACATCCTCGTGCGGATGGTGCTCGGCCTGCTCATCACGGTCGTGTGCCTGGCCATCGCGGCGCGCCGCGTGGCCTTCCTGGTCAGGATGATCGCGGCCGGCCAGCCGTCGCCGGGCCGGCTCGACGGGGCGGTGCGGCGCTTCGCCGCGCACACCGTAGAGGTGTTCGGCCAGAAGCGGCTGCTGAAGTGGAGCGTCCCGGGCGTCGCGCACTTCTTCGTCTTCTGGGGCTTCGTGATCCTCTTCCTGACGATCATCGAGGCCTACGGCCACCTGTTCACCGCGTCGTTCGCGATCCCGCTCATCGGGCGCTCGCCGGTGCTGGGCTTCCTCGAGGACTTCTTCGCCGTCGCCGTGTTCCTCGGCCTGGTCGCGTTCGCGATCATCCGCAAGCGCAACGACCCGGCCAAGGTCGAGCGCAGCTCGCGCTTCTACGGCTCGCACAACCGGGCGGCGTGGGGCGTGCTCGCCTACATCAGCGCCGTCATCATCACGCTGCTGCTGATCCGCGCCGCGCAGCTGGCGCACGGCACCTCGCCGTGGCAGGACAACGAGTGGGCGCCGTTCGCCAGCAAGGCGATCAGCCTGGCGATCGAGCCGCTCGGCGACACCTTCGCCGCCCGCCTCGAGGACGTCATGATCGTCGCGCACATCGCGGTGATCATGAGCTTCCTGGTGCTGGTCACCTACTCCAAGCACCTGCACATCTTCACCGCGCCGCTGAACGTGCTCACCAAGCGGGAGCCCGACCCCGACTCCGTCGCCCTCGGCCCGCTGCTGCCGATGATGAGCAACGGCAAGGTGCTCGACTTCGAGGAGGCCGACCCCGAGACCGACACCTTCGGCGTCGCCAAGGTCGAGGACTTCAAGTGGACCGCCATGCTCGACATGGCCACCTGCACCGAGTGCGGCCGCTGCCAGAGCCAGTGCCCGGCGTGGAACACGGGCAAGCCGCTGTCGCCGAAGCTCGTGATCATGAACCTGCGCGACCACCTGTTCGCGAAGGCGCCGTACATCCTCGGCACGAAGACGGCCCCCGAGGACCACGTCCCGAACTTCCACGACGCCGGCACCGACTCGGGGCACGACGTCCCCGAGGACGGCTACGCCCGGGTCAAGGGCACCAACCCGGACCAGGCGGTCCGCCCGCTCGTGGGCACCGCCGAGGAGGGCGGGGTCATCGACCCGGACGTGCTGTGGTCGTGCACGACCTGCGGCGCGTGCGTCGAGCAGTGCCCGGTCGACATCGAGCACGTCGACCACATCCTGGACATGCGCCGCTACCAGGTGCTCATCGAGAGCGCGTTCCCGAGCGAGGCCGGCGTGATGCTGCGCAACCTCGAGAAGAACGCGAACCCGTGGGGCCTCAAGGAGTCGATGCGCGACGAGTGGTACGCCGACCTGCCGTTCGAGGTGCGCGTCGTCGAGGACACCATCCCCGACGACGTCGAGTACCTGTTCTGGGTCGGGTGTGCCGGCGCGCTCGAGGACCGCGCGAAGAAGGTCACCCGAGCGTTCGCCGAGCTGCTGCACACCGCCGGCCTCGAGTTCGCCGTCCTCGGCTCGATGGAGGCGTGCACCGGCGACCCGGCCCGGCGCCTGGGCAACGAGTTCGTCTTCCAGGCGCTCGGCATGCAGAACGTCGAGACCCTCAACGGCGTGGGCGCCGGCCGCGAGAACGACGTCAAGATCGTCGCGACCTGCCCGCACTGCTTCAACACGCTCGCCAACGAGTACCCGCAGCTCGGCGGGCACTACGACGTCGTCCACCACACGCAGCTGCTCGGCAGGCTCGTGGAGGAGGGCTACCTCGTGCCGGTGCAGCCGGTGGAGGAGAAGATCACCTATCACGACCCGTGCTACCTGGGTCGGCACAACCGCGTGTACACCCCGCCGCGCGAGATCCTCGACGCCATCAACGGGTTCCAGACCGTCGAGATGCAGCGCTGCAAGGAGCGCGGCTTCTGCTGCGGCGCCGGCGGTGCCCGCATGTGGATGGAGGAGAAGATCGGCAAGCGGGTCAACGTCGAGCGCACCGACGAGGCGCTCGCGCTGGACCCGGACATCATCTCGACCGCGTGCCCGTTCTGCATCGTCATGCTCAGCGACGCCGTGACGGCCAAGCAGCAGGAGGGCAGCGCCAAGGACGGCGTCCAGGTGCTGGACGTCTCGCAGATCCTGGCCCGGTCGGTCGCCGGCAAGCGCGCACCGGTGTTCGCCGGCGTCGGCGCCGCCGTCTCGGAGCAGATGGCCGAGGACTCGGTCGAGGCGCCCCGCCCGGTCGGGGCGACACCGGACGCCACGGCCGGCGCCGACCAGGGGCAGCTGGCGAAGGCGGACGGCGTCACCGGCGAGGGCACGGTCAAGGACCCGGCGTCGTCAGGGGTCACCACGAGCGGGGCGCCGACCAGCGGCGCGCCGGCCGGCTCCACCGGCGAGGGCGGGGCCGCACCGGTCGGCGCCCCGACGCCGCCGCACTCGAGCGGGACGCCGGGCGACGCCCCAGGGGGCGCGACCGAGAACCAGGGCCCCGGGCCGGCGAAGCCGCCGATGCAGGACCCGACGCCCGAGCCGTAGCGCGGCAGCCGCCGGCGGCGCGGCTCGACGACGGGGGCGCGTCGCCCTGCGGGTTCAGCCCCCGGTGTCGGCCGGCGTCGGCCGGTCGGCGGGTGCGTCCGCCCGCGGCTTCGGCACGGCCGGGCCGGCTACCGCTGCGGCGAGCCGGTCGAGGCTGCGCTCCATGCCGCGCCGCACGTACGGCGCGCGCATCCGACCGTAGATCGGCTTGAGCGTGAGCGCGGTCAGCGGAGCGAACTCCACCTCGGCGCGGTGCACGGTGCGCGTGCCGCCCTGCGTCGGCTCGAAGGACCAGGACCACTCGACGCGCGTCGCGCGCGGGCGACCGGGTGGCTCCGATCGCCAGGCGATGTGCCGTGGAGGGTCGTAGGCGGTGATGATCGACTTCGCGGTGAACCGCGTGGTCTTCTTGCCGAAGGGAACCTCCTCGTCGGCCTCGAACGTCGTGCCGATGCCGATCGGCCGGTCCCCGTGGACCCGGAGCGCCTTCACCTCCTCGCTGCCGGCGATCTCGGGATGCCGCCGCAGGTCGGACATGACGTCGAACAGGGCCTGCGGGGTGGCGGGCAGGACGCGGGCCACCTCGTGGGAGAAGATCAGCATGTCGTCTCCTTCCGATGTGGGGACATCCAGTGTGCGCCCGTGAAGCGCCGCCGTGAACCCCCCGGCGCGCGGGACAGGAGGCTCCACCGCGACGGACGACGGGCCCCTTCTTCCGCCCACCGATCGCTCAGGCCTCGGGTGCCGAGAGGGCCTCGCGCAGCGCCTCGAGCGCAGCCGGAACGACGGCGTACCAGACGTTGACGCCCCGCTTCTCGCTCGTCACCAGCCCGGCCTCGCGCAGCAGCTTGAGGTGGTGGCTGACGGTGGGCTGGCTCTTGCCGACCGGCTCGACGAGGTCGCAGGCGCAGACGGCGCCGCGCGGGTCCGTGGCGAGCAGGCTCAGCAGCTGCAGCCGCACGGGGTCGGCGAGCGCGGCGAACCGGCGGGCCAGCTCGGCGGCGTCGGCGGCCGCCAGCGCCGCCGTGCGCACCGGGGCGCAGCACGCCTCGACCTCGGGCTGGTCCAGCAGCGGCAGCTCGGCGACCACGACGACTCCCAGGGAGCGTATTGACAGACGTCGATGCGTGGTCCTATGGTTCCGCCATCGCATCGATGAACGTCGATGCTACACCGAGGAGGTCCCCGTGCCACGTGTCCAGCTCGCCCTCGACGTCGACGACCTCGACGCCGCCGTCGACTTCTACAGCCGACTGCTCGGCACCGAGCCGGCCAAGCGCCGCCCCGGGTACGCGAACTTCGCCGTCGCGGAGCCGCCGCTGAAGCTGGTGCTGCTCGAGAACCCCGGCCGGGGCGGGAACCTGAACCACCTCGGCATCGAGGTGGAGTCGGCCGAAGCGGTCCGCGACCACACCGAGCGGCTCCGCAGCACCGGCCTGGAGACGGCGACCGAGGACGCCACCACCTGTTGCTGGGCTCAGCAGGACAAGGTCTGGGTCACCGCGCCCGACGGCGAGGCGTGGGAGGTCTACACCGTCCTCGCCGACAGCGAGACCTTCGGTGCCGGCCCGGCCGCCGGCGAGGACGACGCGTGCTGCGCCGCGACCGCCAACGGCGACACCACCACCACAGCGGTCGCGCTCGCGCCGGCCGCCTGCTGCTGATCGGAGGAGCGACATGACCTGGTACACCCTCGACCAGATGGAGAGCCGCGCCGCGGACCTGCGCAAGCAGGCGGCGCGGGAGCGCCTCGCCCGCGTGGCGAGCTGCTGCCGCCCGAGCACGTGGGTCACGTGGCTGCGCCGGCTCGACGAACGCGTCCAGCGCTCGCGGTTCTGCTGCGTCTGACGCGGCCCGGTCAGCCGGGCGGCAGCGTGCTCGCCCGGCTGAAGCGCAGGTGTGAGCGCGACGGCGTCGGGCCGCGCTGGCCCTGGTACCGCGAGCCGTAGACCTCCGAGCCGTACGGGTTCTCGGCCGGCGATGTCAGCCGGAAGACGCAGACCTGGCCGATCTTCATGCCGGGGTACAGCTTGATCGGCAGGTTGGCGACGTTCGACAGCTCGAGCGTCACGTGGCCCGAGAAGCCGGGGTCGATGAACCCGGCGGTCGAGTGGGTGAGCAGCCCGAGCCGGCCGAGCGAGCTGTTGTGCGTCGGCACGTACGTGCGCCCGACGAGGAACGTGCCGCTGTCGGCCGCGACCTCGATGCAGCGGACGGGCACCGAGGCCGTCGGTCGCACGGCGACCACGGCGCGCGACCGCGACGCGCGGCCGACCGGCAGCCGCAGCCCACGACGGGCCGACTGCCCGGCCGCCGGCCAGCGGACCTCGTGCAGCGCCGCCTCGACGCCGCGACGGCGTCCGCTCGCCTTGCCCACCACCGGGCGCAGCCCGAGCGACGCGGCCACCTCGACGACGAGCTCGGCCAGCCGCTCGCACTCGGTGACCAGGCCCGGCCGGCCGGACCGGTCGGTGTCGCCGGCGGCGTCGAGCATCCCGGCGAGCAGCGCCTGGCGCTGGGCCACCGAGCCGGTCGCGGCGCGGCGGGCGGCGTGCCAGACGTCGTCGGGTGGAGTGGCTGCGGCGGTTGCCGACACGGCCGGAACCGTCGGGAGGGCTCCGGGCGCGGAGGGAGGAGTGGCTGCGGCGGTTGCCGACGCGGCCGGAACCGTCGGGAGGGCTCCGGGCGGGGGGGTGTCGACGAGCAGCGCGCCCAGCTCGGCCGGGTCGACGTCGAGCTCGGCTGCGGGGTACTGCGCGGGGCCGGCGAGCGGCACGTGGTGGTTCCACTCGCGCCCAGCACGCAGCGTGCACGCCATCTCCTGCGTGGTCCGGGCCCGCGCCGGCAACCCACGGGAGCGCTCGCCCTTGGTCCGGGTGACCCACTGGTGGGCGGCGTCGGCGACGAACCGGCTGCCGTCGGACAGCTCGACGGCGTAGCAGGGGCGGCGGTCCATCACGTCGGTCGCGGCGACGACCCGCGTCGGCCGGCCGTCGGTGTCGAACACCTCGTCGCCGACCTGCAGGTCGGCCATGGTCCGCCAGCCCTGCGGCGTCGGGACCTCGGTGAACAGCGCCAGCGCCTTGCCCTCGAGCCGGCTGGCCAGGTGGTCGCCGAGCGTGATCACCTCGAGCGTGGACCCGAGCACGAACTCGCCGGGGTGCAGCACGAACGGCTCCTCGCCGTCCGGCTCGACCATCTCGGTGAGCTCGTCCTGCGCCACCGCGGGGTCGATGTGGGTGTAGCGGTGGTTCGCGAAGACCCGGAAGTACCGGTCCAGCCGGACGTCGATGCTGCTGGGCTGCACGAGCCGCTCGTCGTAGGGGTCGAGGCCCAGACCCCCGGCGGCGAGCTCGGCCTTGAGGTCGCGATCGGACAGCAGCACGGCCGCAGGCTAGTAGAGTCGCGCCCGACCGAGGGCCCCTCCTCGCGGGTGTAGTTCAGAGGCAGAACATCAGCTTCCCAAGCTGAGAACGCGGGTTCGATTCCCGTCACCCGCTCCAGTCGTGCCGGCGCCGTCGCACAGTCGCCGCGGCACCGCGAAGTCCCCGTCACCACCGCAGGGAAGGGTGCGTCCGGTCGCGGACTGCCCCGGCCACCGACCCAGGAAGGACGTCGTGCGTCTCCGCACCGCTGCACTCGGCGCGCTCGGCGCCCTCGCGGTGGCGACCGCGTCCGCGGGCGCTGTCGTCGTCGTCCGCGCCGGGGAGGCGCTGCCCGGCACGACCGTGGCGGGCGTCGACGTCGGCGGCCTCGGCCGCGAGGACCTGCGCGCCTCCCTGGAGGAGATGGCAGCGCGACGGACCTCCGGGACGCTGGAGCTGGTGCACGAGGAGCGCCGTTTCACCATCGACCGCAGCCGGCTCGACGTCGACGTCGACGTCGACGAGACGGTCGACGCCGCGCTCGAGGCCGGCCGCGACGACGGCGTCGAGCGGGTTCTGGGTCCGCTGCTCGGCCGCGGCGAGCCCGTCGAGCTGTCGTCGACCGTCGACGTCACACCGGTCCGCCGCGAGGTCGACCGGATCGCCGGCGAGCTCGACGCCGAGCCCTTCCCCGGCGGCATCAGCGTCGAGCCCGGCACGACCACCGTCACGGTCGAGCCGCCGACCGACGGGCGCACGCTCGACCGGGACGAGGCGGTGCGGGCGATCGCCGACGCCGTCGTCGCCGGGCGGAAGGAGCCGCTCGAGCTGCCGGTCGAGGTCGAGGACCCGGGCACGACCGTCGACGACGTCGAGCAGGTGGCGGCCCGGGCCCGCGAGCTGCTCACCGCTCCGCTGCGCCTCACCAGCGACACTGCCGCGCTCACGATCACGCCCGCCGAGCTCGGCCCGCTGCTGCGCGCCGAGCCGGCGGACGGTGGCCTGCGCCTCGGCGTCGACACCGCCGCGTTCGAGCCGCTCGTGCTCGACAAGGCCGACGAGCTCGACGTGCCGCCGGTCAAGGCGCGCTTCGCGACGCCGCGGCCGCCGACCGTCGACACCAAGGGCGACCTCACCTGGAGCCCGCAGCCGGCCGCGGTGGGCGTGACGCCGGGCCAGCCCGGGCTCGACGTCGACGCCGCGGAAACCGTGCGCCGCGCCCTGGCGCTCGTCGCGGAGGGTCGCCGTGAGGGCGAGCTGCCGGCCGAGGTGGTACCGCCCGACGTCGGACCGGAGCAGGTGCAGTCGACCGGTATCACCTCGCTGCTCGGCACCTTCACGACGTACTACTCGCCGGGGCAGCCCCGCGTCACGAACATCCGCAAGATCGCGAGCGTCGTCGACGACACGTACCTCTCGCCCGGCGAGACGATGTCGCTCAACGAGGTCGCCGGGCCTCGCACCCGCGCCAAGGGCTACGTCGCCGACAGCGCGATCATCGACGGCGAGCTGGTGCCGCAGGTCGGCGGCGGCGTCTCGCAGTTCGCGACGACGCTGTTCAACGCGGCGTTCTTCGCGGGCCTGCCGATCGAGGAGCACAAGCCGCACAGCTTCTACATCAGCCGCTACCCCGCCGGCCGCGAGTCGACGGTGAGCTACGGCTCGATCGACGTGAAGATCCGCAACGACACCTCGACCGGCATGGTCGTCAAGGCGTGGTCCACGCCGACCTCGGTCACCGTGGGCATCTACGGCGACAACGGCGGCCGCACGGTCACCAGCCGCACCGGCCCGCGGGAGCCGCGTGAGGGCGGCGGCTTCCGCATCAGCGTCACACGCACGGTCACCGGCGGCGACGGCAAGGGCGGCACGCGCACCTTCCGGACCACGTACAACCCGCCGCCGGACTGAGCCGAGCGCCGTCAGGCGGTGACCGGCTGCGCGGCGGCCGTCTCGGTGATGCGCCGTATCCGCTCGCCGATGCCCGGCAGCATCCGGACGGCGACCACCGGCTCGTCCTCCAGCAGCGCCTCGAACTCGGCGGCGCCGATCACGAGCACCCGGCCGGCGGACGAAGCGACGACGGTCGCGGTCCGGCGGCCGTGGTCGAGCAGCGCCAGCTCGCCGAAGAAGTCGCCCCGGCCCAAGCTCGTGACCTGGCGGCCGTGCGACTCCACCCGGAAGGTGCCGTCCTCCACGACGAAGAAGTCGCCCCCGACGTCGCCCTCGTGGCAGAGCACCCGCCCCTCCTCGACGATGACCTCGGTGCACAGCTGCGCGATCCGCTTGAGCTCGCGCGGCCGCAGCCCCGAGAACAGCGGCACGGCGGCCAGGCGCGAGATCTTGTCGTCGGTGCGCATCGGACGGCTCCTCCGGTGCGGCTCGGACGTCCGCCCCTGCGAGCACCGTCCGGCTCCACGTCGGCAGGGCGCAATGCCTCGTTGTGACTACCCCGCGGGCGCGACCGTGCGGCAGGCAGCCCGCCCGGAGCGGGGCGATCACTACTGTGGGGCCATGTCGGCCGCGCCCGGGAGCACCGCCGAGGCTGTGGCGCGGGCCGAAGAGGTCGCCCGGACGGTCCTCGCGCCGCTGGCGACGAGGACCGACTCCGGCGTCTGGCCGGCCGAGCAGCTCCGGGCGCTGCAGCAGGCCGGCCTCGGGGGGCTCGTCGCGCCGCAGGGCGTCGGCGGCGCCGGTCTGGGCCTGCGCGCGCTGGCCGCGGTCTGCGAGGCCCTCGGGCGCGAGTGCGCGTCGTCCGCGATCTGCTTCGGGATGCACGCCGTCGGCACCGCCGTCGTCGCCGCCAAGGCGACCGAACGGCAGGCCAAGGAGTTCTTGCGGCCCATCGCGGCGGGCGAGCATCTCACCACCCTCGCGCTGTCGGAACCGGGGACCGGCGCGCAGTTCTGGCTGCCGCAGACCCGCGCGGTGCGCGTCGACGGCGGGGTGCAGCTCGACGGCGAGAAGGCGTTCGTCACGAACGGGTCGCACGCCGACTCCTACGTCGTCTCGACGGTGGCAGCGGAGCCGGACGCCCCCGTGGGTGAGTTCTCGTGCGTCCTGGTGCCGGGGGACGCCGGCGGGCTGACGTGGCTCGACGGGTGGGACGGCATCGGCATGCGCGGCAACTCCTCCCGCCGCCTGCAGCTGACCGGGGTACGGGTCGGGCCCGACAACCTCCTCGGCTCGCCCGGTGACCAGATCTGGTACGTCTTCGAAGTCGTCGCGCCGTACTTCCTCGTGGCGATGGCCGGGACCTACCTCGGCGTGGCACAGGCGTCGCTCGACGAGGCGACCGCGCACCTGACCCGCCGCCGGCACACGCACACCGGCCGTTCCCTGTCGGCCGAGCCGGTCGTCCAGCACCGGCTGGGCACGCTGTGGTCGCAGGTCGAGCGGACGCGGCGGCTCGTGTACTGGGCGGCCGAGGAGGGTGACGCGGGCGGTCCGCAGTCCGTCGCGGCGCTGGCCTCGGCCAAGGCCGAGGTCGCCGAGTGCGCCGTCGACGTCACCAACGAGGCCATGACGCTGGTCGGCGGGATCGGCTACCGGGACCGCTCCCCGCTGGAACGGCACCTGCGCGACGCCCGGGCCGCCCACGTGATGAGCCCGACGACCGACATCCTGCGCGGCTGGACGGGCCGGTCGGCGCTCGGCCTCCCGCTGCTCGGCGAGTGACTGGCGACCTGCAGCCCGGGCCGTGCTGCCTGCTGGTCGACACCACTCCCGAGGAGCGGGCGCTGCTGGAACCTCAGGCGGACCTGCGGACCTGCACACGGGACGACCTCGAGGCCGCGTGCGCCGAGGGCGTCGACGTCGTCGTCATCGGGTCGGAGGTCGAGGCACCGGTCTCGCTGGTGCAGCGGGCGCACCGGGCGGCGCCGGACGCCGGCATCGTCGTCCTGACCCGCGCCGACACCGCCGAGCAGGTCCGCCGGGTGATCAGCTTCGCCCCGGGCGTACCGCTCGACGTCGTGCTGGCGGACGCGGCCGGTCCGGTGCGCGAGGAGGTGGCCCGGGTGGGTGCCGCGGCGGCGCAGCAGCGGCGGCACCGCGAGCTGCTGGCCGCCGTGTCGAGCCGGACGCGGCCGGCGCCGCAGGCACGTCCGCGACTGCTCGAGCTCGGCGCCCTCCTCGAGCACGCGCCGCTCGGCGTGCTGGTCAGCGACGCGCACGGCACGGTCGTCGGCTGGAACCGCCGGGCCGCCGAGCTCGTCGACGTGTCGCTGGACCGAGGTGCCGTGCTCGAGGAGCTCCTGCCGGGCGCCGGTGTCCTCGTCGAGCGCGTCGGCGGTCCGGCCGCAGATGGCGCCGGCGCCGCCAGCACGACGCTGTCGCTCACCACGGCCCGCGGCGTCGACGTCGACGTCAGCGCCGTCACCAGCCAGCTCGACGACGGCCACCCCGCGGTGCTGCTGCTCGTGGTCGACGTGACTCAGCGGCGGGCCGCCGAGCGGGCCCGCGACCGGCTGGCGGGTCACGTGGCGCTGCTGGGACGGGTGTCGGCGTCGCTGACCAGCACGCTGGACACGGAGCAGTCGCTGCAGAACCTGGTGTCGGCGCTGGTGCCCGACCTGGCGGACTGGGCGAGCATCGAGCTGTTCGACGCCGGCGGGGGCGTCGGGAGAGTCGTGATGCGCCACCGCGACCCTGCCCTGGACGCGGTGGTCGCGCAGGCCCAGGCCAGGGCCGTCGTCTCGTCGGCGGAGGCCTCGGGCCGCCGGAAGGCCGGCGGAGGAGGGCCGCTCCTGCTGCAGCAGGTCGACGACGGCGCGCTGGAGGCGCACGTGCCCGACACCGCGCTGCGCAGCCTGGTCCGGCAGCTCGGCGTCGCCAGCGTCATCACGGTGCCGCTGCCGGGCCGAGACGCCGTGCTGGGCTCGCTCGCCCTCGTCAACGCTCCCGGCAGCCCGCCGCTGTCGGACGCGGAGCTGGCCGTGGCCGTCGAGGTGGGGCGGCGTGCGGGCGTGGCGCTGGACAACGCCCGGCTCTACGCGCAGCAGCGCGACCTCGCGACAGAGCTGCAGCGCAGCCTGCTGACCGACCCGCCGCAGCCGGACCACGGCCAGATCCTCGTGCGGTACGTCGCCGCCGCGCAGGAGGCGCAGGTCGGCGGCGACTGGTACGACGCGTTCCTCCAGCCGGACGGCGCCACCGTGCTCGTCATCGGCGACGTCGTCGGCCACGACACCGCGGCGGCCGCGGGCATGTCGCAGCTGCGCGGCGTCCTGCGCGGGATCGCGTTCACTACGGGCTCCGACCCCGCCGACGTGCTCAGCCGCCTCGACTGCGCGATCGAGGGGCTGCTCATCGGCACCACGGCCACCGCCATCGTGGCGCGCCTCGAGCAGGAGCCGGCCGACGTCGAGGCCGGCCGCACCTGGGTGCGGTGGTCGAACGCCGGGCATCCGCCTCCGATCGTCATCGACCCCCTCGGCCGCGCGAGCGTCCTGGACGACACCGCAGCGGGGGCGCCGGAGCAGGAGGCGGACCTGCTGCTCGGCCTCGACCCGACCACGTCTCGCCGGAACCGCGTGGTGCCCCTGCGGGAGGGCTCGACCCTGCTGCTCTACACCGACGGGCTCGTCGAGCGCCGCGGCCAGTCGCTCGACGAGGGCGTCGCGGCCCTGCTCGAGGTCATGGACGACTGCGCCGGCCTGTCGCTGGACGACCTCTGCGACGCCGCGCTCGACCGCCTGCTCCCGCAGGAGCCGGAGGACGACGTCGCGCTCGTGGCCGTGCGCCTGCACCGGCAGAGCCGGCCCCGGCCGGTCGAGGCCGGGCCGAACCGGGTGCCCCGCACGCTCGCCGACCCGGCCGACTGACCCGGCCCGCCGTCACCCGACTGACGCAGGACGCTGCTCCCCGCGGGCGCTTGCGCCGGTTACCGGGCGGTAGCATCCTGGAGGACTACTCGCCGGTAACAGGCGGGGCCGCCGACTCCCAGGAGCCTCTCCGACCATGGGTCACTACAAGAGCAACCTGCGCGACATCGAGTTCAACCTCTTCGAGGTCTTCGGCGCCGACCGGGCGCTCGGCACCGGCCCGTTCTCCCAGCTCGACGCCGACTCGGCGCGCGACGTGCTCCGCGAGGTCGAGCGGCTCGCCACCAACGACCTCGCCGCGAGCTTCATCGACAGCGACCGCAACCCGCCGGTGTTCGACCCGGAGACGAGCACGGTGACCGTGCCCGAGAGCTTCAAGAAGAGCTACCAGGCCTACCTCGACGGCGGCTGGGACCGCTTCCCGCTGTCGGAGGAGCTCGGCGGCATCGGCGCCCCGCCGTCGCTGGTGTGGGCGTTCAGCGAGATGGTGCTCGGCGCGAACCCGGCGATCTACATGTTCGCCGCCGGCCCGGCCTTCGCCCAGATCCTGCACAACAACGGCACACCCGAGCAGAAGAAGTTCGCCGAGCTGGCGATCGAGCGCCAGTGGGGCGCGACGATGGTGCTCACCGAGCCCGACGCCGGCTCGGACGTCGGCGCCGGCCGCGCCAAGGCCGTGCAGCAGCCCGACGGCACCTGGCACATCGAGGGCACCAAGCGCTTCATCACCAGCGCCGAGTGGGACGTGCCGGAGAACATCTTCCACCTCGTGCTCGCCCGTCCGGAGGGCCACGGCCCCGGCACCAAGGGCCTGTCGCTGTTCCTCGTGCCGAAGTTCCACGTCGACCTCGAGACCGGCGAGCTGGGGGAGCGCAACGGCGTCTACGTCACCGGCGTCGAGAAGAAGATGGGCCTGAAGGTCTCGACCACCTGCGAGCTGACCTTCGGCGAGAAGCACCCCGCCGTCGGCACCCTCGTCGGCGACGTCCACGACGGCATCGCGCAGATGTTCCAGGTCATCGAGTACGCCCGGATGATGGTCGGCACCAAGGCCATCGCCACGCTCTCGACCGGCTACCTCAACGCGCTCGAGTACGCCAAGCAGCGCGTGCAGGGCGCCGACATGACGCAGATGACCGACAAGACGGCGCCGCGCGTCACGATCACGCACCACCCCGACGTCCGGCTCATGCTCATGCGGCAGAAGGCCTGGGCCGAGGGCATGCGCGCGCTGGTGCTCTACACCGCGACCGTGCAGGACCGGGTCGAGGTCTCGGCGCACGAGGGCGAGGTCGACGACGTCGCCGTCCGGCTCAACGACCTGCTGCTCCCGATCGTCAAGGGCTACGGCTCGGAGAAGAGCTACGAGCTGCTCGCGACGTCGCTGCAGATCTTCGGCGGCTCGGGGTTCACGCAGGACTACCCGATCGAGCAGTACATCCGCGACGCCAAGATCGACACCCTGTACGAGGGCACGACGTCCATCCAGGGCATGGACCTGTTCTTCCGCAAGATCGTGCGCGACAAGGGCGCGGCGCTCGGCGCGCTGGCGGCGGAGATCCAGGAGTTCGCGAAGGGAGACGCCGGCAACGGCGCCCTCGCGAAGGAGCGCGAGCTGCTGGCCCAGGCTCTCGACGACGTCCAGGGCATCGTCAACCACATGGTCAACGACCTCATGGGGTCGATGGAGGCCCCGCAGAACGTCTACAAGGTCGGGCTGAACACCACCCGCGCGCTCATGGCGCTCGGCGACCTCGTCGTCGGCTGGCTGCTGCTGCGCCAGGCGGCCGTGGCGACCGAGAAGCTGCCGACGTCGTCCGACCGCGACCGGCCGTTCTACGAGGGCAAGGTGGCCGCCGCCCGCTGGTTCGCCGCGAGCGTCTTCCCCGAGCTGACCAGCAAGCGCGCCATCGCCGAGGCCACCGACCTGTCCCTCATGGAGGTCGACGAGGCCGCGTTCTAGGTCCTGCATGCCGAAGGGCCGGCCCCCGCGCGGGGAGCCGGCCCTTCGTGCGTCCGGGGGACCCGGTCAGTAGTAGACGCGGCGGCGACCGCCGACCGGGACGAGGTTGAGGATCAGGCCGACGACGGCGAGGATCGCGCCGATCGTCACGAGGATGCTGATGTCGGCGAGCAGGCCGATCAC
>JBKHYE010000038.1:0-13510 GCA_046565705.1 Actinomycetes bacterium | reverse complement strand
GTCCCAGTCGACGAGCCGGTCGACGTCTCGCGCGAAGGCCTGCACGTGCGCCATCAGCTGGTGCGCGAACAGCACCGGCTGCGCGTGCTGCAGGTGCGTCATGCCGGGAGCGGGCGTGTCGACGTGCCGTGCCGCCTGGTCGAGCAGCGCCTCCTCGAGCTCGGCCAGCCGGCGCACGACCAGCCGGGCGGAGTCGCGCAGGTACAGCCGTAGGTCGGTGGCGACCTGGTCGTTGCGCGAGCGGCCGGCGCGCAGCTTGCCGCCGAGCGACCCCAGCTTCTCGAGCAGCCCGCGCTCGAGCGCGGTGTGCACGTCCTCGTCCTCGACCCGCGGCCGGAAGGTGCCGTCGACGACCTCCGTGCGCAGCTCCTCGAGCGCCGCCAGCATCTTCGCCAGCTCATCGGCGTCGAGCAGTCCGGCGCGGTGGAGCACCCGGGCGTGCGCCTGCGAGCCGAGCAGGTCGTAGGGCGCGAGCCGCCAGTCGAAGTGCACGCTGACGGACAGGCGTGCGAGCGCCTCCGCCGGGCCGCCCTCGAACCGGCCGCCCCACAGGCTCGTGCGCTCGTCGGCGGTCCCGCTCACCGGGCGAGACGGATGTCGCGCTGCGCAGCGATCTTGCTCGGCATGCCCCACAGCTCGACGAAGCCCTTGGCCAGGGTCTGGTCGAAGGTGTCGCCGGCGTCGTACGTCGCGAGGTTGTAGTCGTAGAGCGAGGCGTCGCTGCGGCGGCCGGTGACCGTCGCGGTTCCCTGGTGCAGGACGACGCGGACGTCACCGCTGACGTGTTGCTGCGACTCGGCGACGAACGCGTCGAGCGCCCGCTTGAGCGGCGAGAACCAGAGGCCGTCGTAGACCAGCTCGGCCCACCGCTGCTCGACCCCGCGCTTGAAACGGGCGAGGTCGCGCTCGACCGTCAGCGCCTCGAGCTCCTGGTGCGCGGTGATGAGCACCTGGGCGCCCGGGACCTCGTAGACCTCGCGGCTCTTGATGCCGACCAGCCGGTCCTCGACCATGTCCAGCCGGCCGACGCCCTGCGCGCCGGCGCGCGCGTTCAGCTGCTCGATCGCCTGCAGCACGGTGACCGGCTGACCGTCGATCGCCGTCGGTACGCCGCCGGTGAACGTGAGCACGAGCTCGTCGGGCCCGGTCGAGGTGCCGGGCGCCGACGTGTACGAGTAGACGTCCTCGATCGGCCCGTTCCACGGGTCCTCGAGAAACCCCGTCTCGACAGCGCGGCCCCAGACGTTCTGGTCGATCGAGTAGGGCGACTTCTTCGTGACGTCGATCGGCAGTCCCTTCTCCTCGGCGAAGGCGATCGCCTTGTCGCGGGTCATGCCGGAGTCGCGCACCGGGGCGAGGACCTTGAGCTCGGGAGCCAGCGCCCCGATGCCGACCTCGAAACGGACCTGGTCGTTGCCCTTGCCGGTGCAGCCGTGCGCCACCATCGAGGCGCCGTGGTAGCGGGCCGCCGTCACCAGGTGCTTGACGATGAGCGGGCGTGACAGCGCGGAGACCAGGGGGTAGCGGCCCATGTAGAGCGCGTTGGCCTGCAGCGCCGGCAGGCAGTACTCCTCGGCGTACTCGTCGCGCACGTCGGCGACGACCGCCTCGACGGCGCCGCAGTCGAGAGCGCGCTGCCGGATGACGTCGAGGTCCTCGCCGCCCTGGCCGACGTCGGCCGCGACGGCGACGACCTCGGCGCCGGTCTCCTCGGCGATCCAGCCGATGGCGACGGAGGTGTCGAGCCCGCCGGAGTAGGCCAGGACGACGCGGTCCTTCCCGGACGAGGTGGTGCTCACGGTGGTGCCCTTCGGTTCGGTGCGGGGGTCAGCCGGTCGGCGGGGTGCCGTCGGCCAGGTGCAGCAGCCGCTCGGCGAGCGCGGCCGACGCCGGGCTGGCCGGCTGCCGCGTGACGAGCAGGACGGTGTCGTCGCCGGCGACCGTGCCGACGACGTCGGGCAGCGCGGCGCGGTCGAGGGACGAGGCGAGGAAGTGCGCGCCGCCGGGCGGGGTGCGCAGCACGACGAACGGGCCGGAGGGCTCGACCGAGACGAGCAGCTCCTCCAGCAGCCGGCCGAGCCGGGCGTCGACGGCGTGCGCCGGCGCCGGCCGCGGCGCGTTCTCCTCCGGCACCGTGTAGGCGAAGCCGTCCGGGGTCCGCACCTTGACGGCGCCGAGCTCCTCCAGGTCGCGCGACAGCGTCGCCTGGGTGACGGCCACGCCGGCGGCGGCGAGCAGCCGGCCCAGCTCCGTCTGGCTGCCCACGGTGGAGCGGGTGAGCAGCTCGACGATGCGCGCCTGCCGTGCCGCCTTCGTCAGGGGCGCGGACAGGGGCGCGGGCTGGGCCGGCGCGGTCATCACATGGCCCCGTCCGGCCCGCCGGTCACCTCGGCCACCCGGCTGAGCAGCTCGCCCACGGCGAACGGCTTGAGGAAGACGTTCTCCTCCCCCAGCAGCTCGCGCATGCCCGGGATGGCGTCGATCTTGCCGGTGACGACGATGACCGGGATGCCGGCCAGCTCGGGGTCGTCGCGCATCTCCTCGAGCACGCGGACGCCGCCGAGGTCCGGCATCATCAGGTCGAGCAGCACGAGCGACGGGTGGTTGGCCGTCGCCTTGACCAGGCCGGCGAGGCCGTCGGATGCGGTGACGACGTCGTAGCCCTCCGCGGACAGCAGCGTCTGCAGCAGGCCGCGCACGCTCGGGTCGTCCTCGACGACCAGCACGGAGGTGGCGCTCACCCGCGGTCCCCCGTCGTTCTCGTGCCTCGGAGTGCCCGTGTCGGCACGACGGTGACCTCTGCCCGGTTCGCCCTCATGGCCGCACCCTAACGGGGTCCAGGACGCTCGGGAGCGCGGTCACGAACGCGTCGACCTGCTGCTCGGTGAGCACCAGCGGCGGCGCCAGCCGCAGCACGTCGGGAGCGGGGGCGTTGACGAGGAAGCCCTCCTCCCTCGCGGCCGTCTCGGCGGCCGCCGCGACGGGTTGCGTCAGCTCGATCGCGAGCCACAGCCCGACGCCCCGGACGCCCCGGACGAGCGGCAAACCCAGGCCTTCGACGCCCCGCCGGAGGCGGTCGCCCAGCTTGGTCGCGGCGTCGAGCAGGCCCTCGTCCTCGACGGTGCGCAGGACGGCCAGCGCGGCCGCGCAGACGACGGGCCCGCCGCCGAACGTCGTGCCGTGGTCGCCCTTCCGCAGCGCGGTGGCGGCGCGGCCGCCGGCGACGACGGCGCCGATCGGCAGCCCGCCGCCGAGCCCCTTCGCCAGCGTGACGACGTCGGCCTGCACCCCCGGCGCGACGATGCTGCTCGCGAGCCACGCGCCCGCGCGGCCGATGCCGCCCTGGACCTCGTCGAGGTGCAGCAGCGCACCGGTCTCGTCGGCGATCCGGCGGGCGGCGGCGAGGAACCCGGCTGGCGGCACGACCACGCCGGCCTCGCCGAGCACCGGCTCGAGCACGATGCTCGCGGTGCGCTCGTCAACGGCGGCGCGCAGCGCGTCGGCGTCGCCGTAGGGCACGAAGGCGACCGGCCCGGGCAGCGGCTCGAACGGCGCCCGCTTGGCCGGCTGCCCGGTCACGGCGAGCGCGCCCATCGTGCGGCCGTGGAAGGCGCCGTCGCAGGCGACGAAGCCGCCGCCGGGACGCAGCCGCCGGGCCAGCTTCAGGGCCGCCTCGTTGGCCTCCGCGCCCGAGTTCGTGAACAGCACGCGGCTGTCCGGCAGGCCGACGAGCTGCTGCAGCCGCTCGGCGAGCTCGACGGCTGGTGGGCTGACGGCCAGGTTGCTCACGTGCCCGAGGGTGCTCAGCTGCCGGTCGACCGCCTCGCGGACCGCGGGGTGGGCGTGACCCAGCACGTTGACCGCGAGACCGGCGAGCAGGTCGACGTACTCCTTGCCGTCGGCGTCCCAGACGCGTGCGCCGTCCCCGCGGACCAGCGCGACCGGCGGCGTCCCGTAGTTGGCCATCAGCGCGGCGTCCCAGCGCGCCTGCCACTGCGCGGTCCGGCTCATGAGGCAGCCCGGCCGGGCACGACCATGGTGCCGACGCCCTCGTCGGTGAAGAGCTCCAGCAGCAGGCTGTGCGGCACCCGCCCGTCGAGGACGTGCGCGCGCGGGACGCCGCCCTGCACGGCGCGCAGGCACGCCTCCATCTTGGGCGCCATGCCGCTCGAGAGCGTCGGCAGCAGGGCCTCGAGCTCGGTGTCGGTGAGCGAGCTGATGACCTCGTCGCTGTTCGGCCAGTCCGCGTACAGGCCCTCGACGTCGGTGAGCACGACGAGCTTCTCGGCGCCGACGGCGACGGCCAGCGCCGCGGCGGCGGTGTCGGCGTTGACGTTGTAGATCTGGCCGTCGGTGCCGCGCGCGACGGTGGCGACGACGGGCACCTTGCCGCCGTCGAGCAGCGCGGTCACGACCTGCGGCCGCACGTCGACGACGTCGCCGACCAGGCCGACGTCGACCGGCTCGCCGTCGACCATCGCCGGCCGGCGCTGCGCGGTGAACAGGTGCGCGTCCTCGCCCGACAGCCCGACGGCGAACGGGCCGTGGTCGTTCACGAGGTTGACGACGTCGCTGTTGACCTGGCCGACGAGCACCATCCGGACGACCTGCATCGTCTCGGGCGTGGTCACGCGGAGACCGCCGCGGAACTCCGTCGCGACGCCGAGCCGGTCGAGGTGCGTGGTGATCTGCGGCCCGCCGCCGTGGACGACGACGACGCGGACGCCGGCGTAGCGCAGGAAGACGACGTCCTCGGCGAAGGCGGCCCGCAGGTCGTCGTCGAGCATCGCGTTGCCGCCGTACTTCACGACGACGGTGCGGCCCGAGAAGCGCTTGAGCCACGGCAGCGCCTCGACGAGCGCGCCGGCCTTCTGCAGCGCGGTGTGCCCGCGCGCGGTCCCGGTGACGGTCATGACGAGTACGCCGAGTTCTCGTGCACGTACGCCGTGGTGAGGTCGTTCGTGCGGACGGTCGCGCTGGCGTCGCCGGCGTGGAGGTCGATGAGCACGTGCACGTCACGGCCGGAGAACTCGACCTTCTGCGGGTCCTCGAACTGCGCGCCGGCGCGGCAGACCTGCACGCCGTTGAAGAGCACGTCCACGTCGAAGACGTCGAAGGCGGCCGACGTCGTGCCGACCGAGGCGAGCACGCGGCCCCAGTTGGGGTCCTCGCCGAAGACGGCGCACTTGAACAGGTTGCTGCGCGCCACCGACCGCCCGACCTCGACGGCGTCGTCCTCGCTCGCCGCGCCGACGACCTCGATGGCGATGTCGTGCTCGGAGCCCTCGGCGTCGCGCATCAGCTGGTCGGCGAGGTCGGCGCACACCGCGTGCACGGCGGCGGCGAACGCGTCGGCGTCCGGCCGGACGCCGGAGGCGCCGCTCGCCATGAGCACCACGGTGTCGTTCGTCGACTGGCAGCCGTCGGAGTCGAGCCGGTCGAACGTCGTGCGCGTCGCGGCACGCAGCGCGCGGTCGCACTCCTCGGGGGTGACGTCGGCGTCGGTGGTGAGGACGACGAGCATCGTCGCGAGCGCGGGGGCGAGCATCCCGGCGCCCTTGGCCATGCCGCCGACGGTGAAGCCGGCGCCCTCGTGGGACGCGGTCTTCGGCACGCTGTCGGTCGTCATGATGGCGGTGGCGGCATCCGCGCCGCCGTCGGCGGACAGCGCGGCGTGCGCCAGCTCGACGCCGTGCAGCACCCTCGCCCGGTCGAGCTGCGGGCCGATGAGGCCGGTCGAGCAGACGACGACGTCCCCCGCGCCGTCGCCGAGCAGCTCGGCGACGCGCTCGGCGGTGGCGTGCGTGGTCTGGAATCCCTCGGGCCCGGTCCCGCAGTTGGCGCCGCCCGAGTTGAGGACGACGGCGCGCACCTTGCCGTCCTTGACGACCTGCTGGCTCCACAGCACGGGGTTGGCCCGAAAGCGGTTGCTGGTGAAGACGGCCGCGGCCGCGCGCGACGGCCCGTCGTTGACGACGAGTGCGACGTCGGGCGTGCCGCTGTCCTTCAGCCCCGCGGTGGCCCCGGCGGCGCGGAAGCCCTTCGCTGCGGTGACGCTCATGGGGCGATCCCGTTGGCGGACAGCCCGGCCGTCTCCGGGAGCCCCAGCAGCAGGTTCGCGCACTGGAGCGCCTGGCCCGCCGCGCCCTTGCCGAGGTTGTCGATGGCGCTGACGACGACCGCCCGGCCGGCGTCGGCGTCGACCGCGACCTGCAGGTGGCACGCGTTGCTGCCGGCCGTCGCGGCGGTGTGCGGCCACGCGCCCTCCGGCAGCACGTGCACGAACGGCTCGGCGTCGTAGCGCTGCTGCAGGGCGGCGCGCAACTCGGCCTCGGACGCGCCGGTACGCGCGGTGCAGGTGGCGAGGATGCCGCGCGGCATCGGCGCCAGCAGGGTGGTGAACGACAGCGACACGTCCGCACCGGCGGCGCGGCCGAGGGTCTGCCGGATCTCCGGCGTGTGCTGGTGGGCGGCGACCTTGTAGGCGGTGACGTCGCCCATCACCTCGCTGCCGAGCAGCGCCGCCTTCGCCGACCGGCCGGCGCCGCTGGTGCCGCTCGCCGCGACCACGACGACGTCGTCGGGCTCGACCAGCCCGGCGGCGAGCAACGGGGCGAGGGCCAGCGACACGGCGGTCGGGTAGCAGCCCGGCGCGGCGACCCGGCGCTGACCGGCGAGGTCGTCGCGGAACAGCTCGGGCAGGCCGTACGCCCAGGTGCCGGCGTGCGGCGAGCCGTAGAACCGCTGCCACTGCGCGGCGTCGGCGAGCCGGTGGTCGGCGCCGAGGTCGACGACCGGCAGGCCGTCCGGCAGCGCGGCCGCGATCGCCGCGGACTCGCCGTGCGGCAGGGCGAGCAGCACGACGTCGGCGTCGGCGAGGACAGCGGGGTCCGTGTCGCCGAAGGTGCGCCCGGCCAGCTCGGGCAGCTGCGGGTGCACCGCCTGCACCGGCGAGCCGGCGCTGCTGCCGGCGGCGAGGGGGCCGACGTCGAGGTCCGGGTGCGCGAGCAGCAGGCGCAGCAGCTCGCCGCCGGCGTAGCCGCTCGCCCCGGCCACCGCCGCGCGCATCCCCATGTAGCAAGACCATACACGGTCATGCATGTCCATGCGACACCCCCTTCCCGCCCGGAGCCCTCCCGGCGGTTTCGGGCGCCGCGGGAACCGTCCGGAGGGCTCCGGGCGGCTTCGGGAGGGCCGGCGGTTTCGGGCGCCGCGGGAACCGTCCGGAGGGCTCCGGGCGGTCAGCGGGCGGCGGGCGGCCCGCTTCGGGCGGTCAGGGGTCCCTGGTGGTCAGGCGCCGCGCAGGACGGCGCCGGTCCGGCGGCCGGCTTCGGCGACCGCCGCGTCGCGGGCGGCGAGCACCTCGTCGTCGGTGAGCGTCCGGTCCGGCGCGCGGAAGCGCAGCGCGTACGCCAACGAGCGCTGCCCCTCCCCGAGCTGCGGGCCGGTGTAGACGTCGAACAGCCGCAGGTCCTCCAGCAGCGGCCCGGCGCCGCTGCGCAGGGCGGCCTCGACGTCGGCTGCCGGCGTGGCATCGCCGACGACGAGCGCGACGTCGACCGCGGCGTGCGGGAAGTGCGAGACGACCGGCGCGGGGACCGGACCCCGAGCGGCCGCGGCCTCGACGAGCACGTCGAGGTTGGCCTCGGCGGCGCAGGTGCGGGCGGGCAGCCCGAGCGCGGCGACGGTGCGCGGGTGCAGCTCGCCGGCCAGCCCGACCCGACGGTCGTCCAGGAGCAGCTCGGCGCACCGGCCGGGGTGGAACGGGCCGTGCGCGGCGGCCCGCACGGTGAGGTCGAGCCCGAGCGCCCTGCCGACGGCGACAACCGCCTCCACGGCGTCCGACCACTCCGCCGGCCGGCCGGTCAGCCCGTCGGTCCGGCGGCCGGTCAGCACCACGCCCAGATGCCTCGGCTGCTGCGGGAGCGTGGCGTCGAGCGCCGCCAGGGCGGCGTCGTCGGGCCGGCTCTCGACCCCGGGCACGGGTGCTTCCGGCGCGGTGGAGCCGAGGAAGACCGATCCCGTCTCGAACAGCCCGACGTCGGCCAGCCCACGCGAGACGTTGCGGCCGGCCGCGGACAGCAGGCCGGGCAGCAGGCTCGGGCGCAGCAGCCGCTCCTCCTCCGACAGCGGGTTGACCAGGGCCGGCGCGTCCAGGTCGCCGCCGAGGGCCGCCAGCTGCGGCTCGCCGACGAACGGCGGCAGCACCACCTCGACCAGGCCGGCGGCGGCCAGCGCCCGTGACGCCGTGCGCCGCAGCCGCTGCTCCGCGGTCAGGCCACGACCAGCCGGCGCGACGGGCAGCTCGACCGGGATCGTGTCGTAGCCCTCGAGCCGCACGACCTCCTCGACGAGCTCGGCGGTGCCGGTGAGGTCGGGTCGCCACGACGGCGGCACGACGTCGACGACGTCGCCGTCGCCCGACACCTCGCACCCGACGTCGGCGAGCCGGCCGAGCACGACCTCACGCGGGTAGTCGCGCCCCGCAGTGCGCGCGGGCGCGTCCACCGGGAACCGCAGCGTCGTCGGCGCCGGTCGCGCGTCGGCGTCGGTGACCGGACCCGGTCGCGCCCCACCGAGCGCCTGCAGCAGGCGCACGGCGACCTCCGCGGCGGCGTCGGGCAGTGCCGGGTCGACGCCGCGCTCGAACCGCCTGCTCGCCTCGGACGGCAGCCGGTGCCGCCGGGCGGTGCGGGCCACGGTGACCGGCGCGAAGTGCGCCGACTCCAGCAGCACGGACGTCGTCGTCGGCCCGACCTCGGTGCTCTGGCCACCCATGACGCCGGCCAGCGCGATCGGGCCGCTGTCGTCGGTGATGAGCAGGTCGTCCGGGTCGAGCTGCCGGTCCTGGCCGTCGAGGGTGGTGAGCCGCTCGCCGGCACGGGCGCGGCGCACGACGATCTCGCCCGACAGCGACGCGAGGTCGAAGGCGTGCAGCGGCTGGCCGAGCTCGAGCATCACGGCGTTGGTGACGTCGACGGCGAGCGACACCGGGCGCATCCCGGCCAGCACCAGCCGGCGCTGGAGCCACGGCGGCGACGTCGCGGCCGGGTCGAGGTCCTCGACGACGCGCGCGACGTACCGGTCGCAGCCCGCTGGGTCGTCGAGCCGGACCGGGTGACCGCCGCCCGGCGCCGGCACGTCGACGTCGGCGGGGTCGTCGAGCACCAGGCCGAACGCCGTCGCCACCTCGCGCGCCACGCCGCGGATCGACAGGGTGTAGCCGCGGTCCGGCGTCACGGCGATGTCGAGCGCCTCGTCGCGCAGCTCGAGCAGCTCGACGACGTCGGCGCCGACCGGGGTGTCGCGCGGCAGCACCATGATCCCGGGCGACTCCGCGGCGAGGCCGAGCTCGGCCTCGGAGCAGATCATCCCGTCGGAGGTGCGCCCGTAGGTCTGCCGGGTGGCGATCTGGAAGCCGCCGGGAAGCTCGGCGCCGGGCAGCGCGAACGGCACCCGGTCCCCCGGCGCGAAGTTGGTGGCGCCGCAGACGACCTCGCGGGTGCCGGAGCCGGTGCCGACGTGGCAGTAGCGGATCGGCTTCTTGAAGCCGGTCAGGTCCTCGACGTCGAGCACCTCGGCGACGACGACGCCGCGGACGTCGTGCCCGACCCGGTGCACCTGCTCGACCTCCAGGCCGGCGCGCACGAGCGCGGCGGCCACCTCGTCGGCGTCGGCCGTCAGGTCCGGCAGCAGCGCACGCAGCCAGGACATCGGGACGCGCATCAGGCCTCCACGCCGAAGGGCAGCGTGAAGCGCTGGTCGCCCTCGTAGAAGTCGCGGATGGAGGGGATGCCGTGGCGGAACATCAGCGTGCGCTCGAGGCCCATGCCGAAGGCGAACCCGCTGTACCGGTCCGGGTCGACGCCGCAGGCGCGCAGGACCGCCGGGTTGACCATGCCGCAGCCGCCCCACTCGATCCAGCCCTCGCTGGAGCAGACGCGGCAGGGCTGCAGCGCGGCGTCACCGCGGCAGTTGAAGCACTGCAGGTCCAGCTCGGCCGAGGGCTCGGTGAACGGGAAGTAGGACGGGCGCAGCCGGGTCCGCAGCCCCTCCCCGAGCCCCCCGTCGGAGAAGAGGGCGGCGGCGAAGTGGTCCAGGGTCCCGCGCAGGTGCGCCATCGTGATGCCCTCGTCGACGACGAGCCCCTCCACCTGGCTGAACACCGGCGAGTGGGTGGCGTAGAGCGCGTCCGCACGGAAGGTGCGACCGGGGCACACGACGTAGACCGGCAGCTCGCGCGTCAGCAGCGAGCGGACCTGCACCGGCGAGGTGTGCGTGCGCAGCACCCGTCCGCTGCCCTCGGGCTCGACGAACAGGGTGTCCTGCATCTCGCGAGCCGGGTGGTCTCGGCCGAAGTTCAGCGCGTCGAAGTTGAACCACTCGTGCTCCACCTCGGGGCCCTCGGCGACCTCCCAGCCCATCGCGACGAACACGTCGGCGATCCGCTCTTGCACCGTGGTCAGCGGGTGGCGGGCCCCGCGGGGAAGCCGCGGCGGCACGAGCGTGACGTCGACGGCCTCCTCGACGAGCACGCGCGCGTCACGCTCCTCCTCCAGCGCCCGCCGACGCTCCTCGAGCGCCCGGCCGAGCGTCTGCGACACCTCGTTGACCCGCCGGCCGGCCTCGGCGCGCTCGGGCGGCGGCAGGGCGCCGAGCGCCCTGCGGGCGGTCGCGAGCGGGCTGCGGTCGCCGACGACCGCCGTCTTCACGGCCGCGAGGGCTGCCAGGTCGCCGGCGGCCGCGATCGCCTCCAGACCGGACACGCGGACGGCGTCGAGCGCGGCCTCGCTGTGCAGGTCCGACCCGGCTGGCACGGCGTCCGCCGTCGCGGGCGACGGAGAGGGGTCGGCGGGCACGGGTCAGCGGCTCCTGGGACGGCGGGCGGGACGGCGGGCGGGACGGCGGGCGGCGGAGCGGTCAGTCTTGCAGAACCGGCCGGTCAGGCGTCCTCGTACGGCGGGCGGCCGGCCGGCAGCAGGACCCGGAACAGGGCGCCGCCGGCGGGTGCGCGGTCGACCTCGACCGTGCCGCCGTGCGCCTCGACGAGCCCCTTGACGATGTAGAGCCCGAGGCCGGTGCCGCCACGCTTGCTGCCTCGCCAGAACCGGGTGAAGACGCTGGCGACCTTCTCCTGCGGGATGCCCGGCCCCTCGTCGCCGACGGTGATCTCGGCACCCGGTCCGACGCCGTCGACGTCGGCCGGGCGCAGCGCCACGGTGACCGTGCCCTCGCCGTGCCGGACGGCGTTCTCGAGCAGGTTGCCGACGACCTGCTGCAGCTTGTCGGGGTCGGCCCAGGTCTCGGGCAGGCCGGCCGCGGCGTCGAGCACGAAGCGGTCGTCGCCGTCGCCTGCGGCGACCCGGCCGGCGATCGCCTTGCGGACGGCCTGCTCGAGGTCGACGACCTGCTTCTTGACCTCGAGGCGGCCGGCGTCGATGCGGCTGACGTCGAGCAGCTCGCTGATCAGCCGGGTGACCCGGTCTGCGTCGGCGTTGACCGTCTGGAGCATGACCTTCTTGTGCTCGTCGTCGAAGCGGTCCCACTTCGCGAGCAGCGTCGCGGTGAAGCCCTTGACCGAGGTCAGCGGTGAGCGCAGCTCGTGTGCGACGGTCGAGACCAGGTTCGCGCGCGAGCGCTCGACGACGTCGCGGGCGTGGGTGTCGCGCAGCGCGACGACGAGCCGGACCAGGCGGCGCTGGTCGTCGCGCACGTAGCGGGCGGTGACGAGCAGGTCGCGGCCGGCGGCCGGGCCGGTCGCGAGGTGCAGCTGGCGCTCCGGCTGGCGGGTGCGCGTGTCGAGACCGCCCCACGGGTCGGTGCACTGCCACCAGTCGCGGCTGTCGTCGTCGACGAGCGGCAGGACGTCGCGCAGCGGCCGGCCGAGCGCGGTGTCGGCGGAGGTGCGCAACAGCCGCTCGGCGGCCGGGTTGACGACGAGCACGGAGCCGCGCGCGTCTGCCACGACGACGCCGTCGGGCAGGTCGTCGTAGGCCGACTTGTCGGGCTCGGGCTCGGGCACGCGGCTCCCGGGTCACGCGGCGCGGTCTCTGGGTCGGCAGCACTGTACGGCCGCGCGCTGGTGCTGCGGGTCAGGCCGGGGTGGAGCGGCGCTGCGCGCGCGCCGAGGCGTACAGGCACACCGCTGCGGCGGTGGCCAGGTTGAGCGACTCCGCGCGACCGTGCACCGGCACGCGCACGGCGCGGTCGGCGGCGGCCAGCGCGGCGTCGGACAGGCCGGCCGCCTCGTTCCCGAGCAGCCAGGCGGTGGGCCGCGCGAGGTCGCCGGCGTCGAGCAGGTCGTCGAGGTCGGCGTCCCCCGAGCCGGTGGTCGCCAGCACCTGCAGCCCCTGCGCCCGCAGGGCGGTGACGGCGTCGTCGAGCGGGACGCCGGCCACCACGGGCAGGTGGAACAGGCTGCCGGCGGTGGCCCGCACGCACTTGCCGTTGTGCGGGTCGACGGACCCGGCGGTCAGCACGACGGCGTCGGCGCCGGCGGCGTCGGCGGTGCGCACGACCGTGCCGGCGTTGCCCGGGTCGGCGACCGCCTCGAGCACCGCGACCAGCCGCGGCGAGCCGGCCAGGGCGACGTCGAGCGCGACGTCGATGAGCGCCGCCACGCCGACGACGCCCTGCGGCGTGACCGTCTCGGCCATCGCGGCCAGCACCGGCGGGGCGACCGGCACGACCTCGGTGCCGGCCGTGCGGGCCGCCTGCTCGAGCTCGGGCTGCCGGCCGGGCTCGGCGTAGAGGACCTCGAGAGCGCCGACCGCCAGGGCCTCGCGGACGGCTTGCGGCCCCTCGACGACGAACCGGCGCTCGGCCGCGCGGGCCGAGCGCCGGTGCAGGCGTCGTACCGCCCCGACCCGGGGCGACCGGGTCGAGGTGATCAGGTCAGGCAGCGGAGCTGTCCGCCGGACCGGAGGTGTCGGCAGGCAGCGCCGCGCGGGCGGTCTCGACGAGCGCGGCGAAGGTGGCCGGCTAGTTGACCGCCAGCTCGGCGAGGACCTTGCGGTCCAGCTCGACGCCGGCCAGCTTCAAGCCCTGCATGAAGCGGTTGTAGGTGATGCCGTTCTGCCGGGCCGCCGCGTTGATGCGGGTGATCCACAGCTGCCGGAAGTCGCCCTTGCGCTTCTTGCGGTCGCGGTAGGAGTAGGTCGCCGAGTGGAGGACCTGCTCCTTGGCCTTGCGGTACAGCCGGCTGCGCTGACCGCGGTAGCCGCTGGCCTGCTCGAGGATGTCCCGGCGCTTCTTGTGGGCGTTGACCGCCCGCTTGACGCGTGCCACGTGTGTCTACCTGCTCTCTCGGGTCGGCAGCCGGCTCAGCGGCCGAGCAGCTTCTTGACGGCGGGGACGTCGGACTTCGCGACCTCTTTGGTGCCGGTGAGGCGCCGGGTCAGCGTGCTCGGCTTGCGCTCGAGCAGGTGGCGCTTGCCGGCCCGCTCGTGCAGCAGCTTGCCGCTGCCGGTGATCTTGAAGCGCTTCTTGGCGCCGCTGTGGGTCTTCTGCT
>JBKHYE010000037.1:0-6730 GCA_046565705.1 Actinomycetes bacterium | reverse complement strand
GGTCCCGGCTCAGCAGCGCCGGCTGCCCTGAACAGACAGCAGCCGCCACGCGTTGACATACCTCAAGGGGTACTTCGGAGGACACGGACATGAGCCCAGCAGTGCTCACGGTCACGAAGAGCGGCCTGCGAAAGCGTGTCCTGCCCGACCCATGGGCCGCGTAGTGACGCCATGCACGCGGCGACGCCGCCTGATTCAACACGCCACAGGAGGACGCAGATGATGTACGGCTATGACGTCGGAGCGCAGAACTGGCTCCTCATGCTCGTCATGATGACCGCGATGACGGCGCTCACGGTCGTCGCAGTGATCGGGATCGTGCGAGGGCTGCGCACCGACCGCGACAACCCCACGGCCGAAGAAGTCCTGGACGAGCGGTACGCCCGCGGCGAGATCTCCAGCGAGGAGTACCGCGAGCGCAAGCAGCAGCTCGGGCGCCGGTAGCCGGCACGAGGCCGGCACGCGTGGCGGCGCCTCGCGCGATGTGAGCCGCACGGCCGAGGCGCGCATGACGCGACGCAGCGTCGACAGCGTTACGCGACATACCCCTCTGGGTATCCCTCGCCCACACTCGAACACAAGGAGCCGCAATGCTGACCGATGTCACGGTCGACGACCTCGACGCCGCACGCCGGGATGGCGCCACCGTGCTCGACGTGCGCCAGAGCGACGAGTACGCCGCCGGGCACGTTCCAGGCGCACAGCTGCTGCCGCTGAGCATGCTGCCCATTCGGATGCAGAACCTGCCACGGAACGAGCCGGTGTACGTCGTGTGTCAGAGCGGGGGCCGCAGCGCCCAGGCCGCTGAGCTGCTCGACAACGCCGGCATGGACGTCCGGAACGTCGTTGGCGGCACCAGCGCCTGGATCGGCAGCGGCCGTCCCATCGAGACCGGCGCCCACCAGTAAGGAGCCCACCATGACCGACGACACCACTCTCGAGCGCGCCGGCCTGACCGTCACCATCATCGAGACCCCGAGCCTCGGAGACCGCAGCTACGTCGTCGACGACGGCAGCGAGGCGCTGGTCATCGACCCGCAGCGCGACATCGACCGAATCGAGCGTGTCCTCGACGCCCGCAACGTCCGGCTCGCCGCCGTGGCCGAGACGCACGCGCACAACGACTACGTGACCGGTGGCCTGGAGCTCGCTCGCAAGGCGGGCGTCCTCTACCTCGTCCCGTGCGAGGCGGAGGCCAGGTACGAGCGGACGGAGGTGTGCGACGAGGACGTGCGAGAGATCGGCCAGATGACTGTGCGCACGATCGGGACGCCCGGGCACACGCCGCACCACGTCTCGTTCGCCGTCGGCAAGGGTGAGCAGCCGGTGATGGTGTTCACCGGTGGTTCCATGCTGTTCGGAGCGGTCGGACGTACCGACCTCGTCGACGCGAACCTCACCGAGCGCCTGACGCGCCAGCAGTACGCCTCCGTCCGGCGCCTGGCCGACGAGCTGCCGGCGCACACGGCGGTGCTGCCGACGCACGGTTTCGGCAGCTTCTGCTCCGCCACGCCGACGTCGGGCAATGCCTCGACGGTGGAGCAGCAACGGACCCAGAACCCGGCGTTGACCCAGGACGAGGATGAGTTCGTCCGCGAGCTCCTCGCGGGCCTCGACGCCTACCCGGCGTACTACGCGCACATGGGGCCGATCAACCTGGCCGGGCCCGCTCCGGTCGACCTGTCCCCGCCGGCCGAGGCAGACGCCGCCGATATCAGCCGTCGGCTCGCGGCCGGGGAGTGGGTCGTGGACCTGCGCGAGCGGAGGGCGTTCGCGCGCGGGCACGTGCCGGGCACGTACAGCTTCGACGCGACCGGCGACATGGTCACCTACCTGGGGTGGCTCATCCCGTGGGGGACTCCGTTGACCCTGATCGGTGAGTCGGTTCAGCAGGTCGCGGACGCCCAACGCGAACTCGTGCGGATCGGCATCGACCGTCCCGCTGCACGCGCGACCGCTCCGGTCGAGCAGCTCGTCGAAGGGAACGCGCTCGCATCGTTCCCGACCGCGACGTTCGCCGACCTCGCTCGCGCTCGTTCCAGCGAGGACGTCAACGTGCTCGACGTCCGTCGCGACGGCGAGTGGAGAACCGCGCACATCCGGGGCGCTCAGCACATCCCTCTCCACGAGCTGCTGAACCGCGTCGACGAGGTCCGCGACCAGCCGGTGTGGGTGCACTGCGCCAGCGGGTTCCGCGCAACCGTCGCGGCGTCGATCCTGGATGCGACTGGCAAGAAGGTCACTGTCATCGTCGAAGACTTCACCGCAGCGCGCGACGCCGGCCTGCCCCTACAGGGCACGCCGTGAACCTGCAGAACGGGCTCGCACGCATCTTCGGCCGCAGCGGCGGGAGAATCGGGCCCCAGCGGGCCTACGACCTGCAGCAGGACGGCGCCCTCCTGCTGGACGTGCGCAGTCCGGCCGAGTTCCAGTCGGCGCACGCCCCTCACGCACGCAACGTGCCGCTCGACCAGCTCGCGAGCCGACTGCGCGACGTCCCCACGGGCCGGCAGATCATCACGATCTGCCAGTCCGGCGGCCGGTCGGCACGCGCCGCCGCCCTCCTCCGCGGGGAGAACCGCGACGTGGTGGACGTCCGTGGCGGCATGAGCGCGTGGCAACGCGCCGGTCTGCCGGTCCAACGACGCCGAGCTGGTCGGGCCCAGGCGGAAGCAAGACGACCGACGGCGGGTTGAACCTCAGCAGCCCGCCCCGTAGGCACTGGAGAGTCGCATGCAGCTCGAGCTCGAGGGCGACGCCCTCAAGGCCACCGTCAACCGGCTGCGCCGGGCCCAGGGCCAGATCAACGGGGTGATCCGCATGATCGAGGAGAAGCAGGACTGCCGCGACGTCGTCATCCAGCTGGCGGCGGCCTCCAAGGCGCTCGACCGAGCCGGCTTCACCATCGTCGCGACCGGACTCAAGCAGTGCGTTCTCGCCGACGGCGAGTACGTCGAACCGGACCTGGCCGAGATGGAGAAGCTCTTCCTGTCGCTGGCCTGAGGTCAGACTCGGAACGGCGCGCGGGCCGAGTGGCGTGGTCTGCGCTCACGCCACCCCTCCCAGTCGCGAACCGAGCGGCACTGCCCGTTCAGCTCGAGCGCGTCGTCGCCGCAGCACCGCCGCTGTCCACGGACATGCTGCGCCCCACATCCGGGCCGCCATCCCGCCCGCGTGACGCGGGCGCAGCCTCGGCCGACTCCGTCACAGCCGGCCCGAGAGCTCCTGCGCCCGGGCCGCTCCGAGCGCGACCGGCGCGACCGCGCGGACGGCCAGCACGGCGAGGTCGTCTCTGGCCACCTCACTGCCGAAGTCCCGCACCGCCCGCTCGAGCGCGCCGGCGACGGCGTCCGCCGGGCGCCGCGCGGCGCCGGCAAGCACGCGCAGCAGCAGGTCGTCGCCGAACATCCGCCGGCCGTCGCGGCGCTCGGTCACGCCGTCGGTGTAGAGCACCAGGACGTCGCCCTCCTGCAGCTCGATGCGCTCGTCGGCGAGATCCGGGCGCTCGACCACGCCCAGGACCGTGCCGCTGTCGCCGACGAACCTCGCCGGCGCCGCGGTCGGCACGAGCACCGGCGGCGGGTGCCCGCCGCTGGAGTAGGTGACGTCGAGACGGCCGGCGCCGGTTGGCCGGACCACCGCCAGCGCCGCCGTGCAGAAGCGACCGCGGTCGCCGAGCTCGAGCACGGCGTCGTTGAGGCGGCGCAGCGCCTGAGCGGGCGAGCGGCCGTCGCGCACCAGCAGCCGCAGCACGTTGCGCGCCAGCCCGGTGATCGCGGCGGCCTCGGCGCCCTTGCCGCAGACATCGCCGATCGCGACCGCCCACCCGCCGGACGGCTCGGCCGGGTCGAGCGGGAAGACGTCGTAGAAGTCGCCGCCGACCTCGTTGCCCTCGCCGGCGGGGTGGTACCGGGCGCCGAACTCCACGCCGTCCGCGACGGGGAGCTCGGGTGGCAGCAGGGAGGCCTGCAGCGCCTGCGCGATCGCCGTGCGCTCCTCGTACAGGCGCGCGTTGTCGACCGCGAGCGCCGCCCGGCGGGCGAGGTCGAGCAGCAGCGAGACGTCCTCGGCGTTGTAGCTGCCGCCGGCCGGCCGGGCCACCACCAGTCCGCCCAGCAGCCGGCGGCGCGCGACGAGCGGCAGCGCGAGCACGTCGCCGCCCGGAGCGCTGCCGAGCACGTCCGCGAGCTCGACGCGACCGAGGAACGCGGGGCGCTGCACGGCGAGGTCGCGGGCGAGGCGCTCGGCGAACTCGGTGCCGCGAGAGCTCGACAGCGCCACCCGGAGCGCGGCGGTGCGGTCCTCGTCCTCGTGGCTCACCGATGCGAGCTGCACGCCGCGGTCGGCGACGGTGTAGACGGCGGCCCACGACGCCAGCCGCGGCACCACGAGCTGGGTGGCCAGCGTGACGGCGAGCTGCACGTCGAGCGTCGCGGCGAACATGTCGCTCGCCTCGGCGAGCAGCGCCAGCGACCCGCGCTGACGCCGCTGGGCGACGTCGGCGCGGTCGTCGCGCAGAACCATGCCCAGCCGCTCGGCGGCCAGCCGCGCGACGGCGGTGTCTCGGCTGCTCAGCCCGCCACGTTCGAGCACGAGCGCGCCGAACGGGCCGCCGCGCCCGCGAAGGAGCAGCACGGTGCGCCGCGGCCGCTCGAACACCGGCCGCTCGGCGCGCAGCGCGGTGCGCCGCAGGTCCGCGACCGCGTCCTCCGGCGGCGCGTCGCCGCGTGCGGCCGCCACCTGCCAGGTGTCCGGATCCTGGTCCGACTCGACGAGCAGCGCCGCCTCGTCGACCCGCAGCGCGTCGCACAGCCGGTGCAGCAGCTCGCCGAGCACCTGGATCGGCGACAGCTGCTGCTCCAGCTCGCCAGGCAGGGCGAGCAGCCAGTCCAGGGTCGCGGGGTCGTCCTGCGCAGGGTCGAGGGACGCGAGCGACGGCGCCGGCTCGCCGACCGGGGTCGGGGACGACGGCCCCAGCCGGAACCACACCGTCTTGCGGTCGCGGGCGTGCGTCGTGCCCCATTCGGGCGCGAGCGCGTCGAGCAGGAACAGCCCGCGGCCGCCTTCGCGGGGGGCGTCGGCGTCGCCGCGCACCACCGGCGTCGAGCCGGGGCTGCGGTCTGACACCTGCACGAGCACGCCGTGCTCGTCGACGTCGAGCGCGAGCTCGACCGACGTCCCGGCGTGCACGACCGCGTTGGTGACGAGCTCGGTGACGAGCAGCAGCGCGTCGTCGAGGACCGCGCCCTGTCCGGCGGCCAGCAGCACCGCGCGCAGGTGCCGGCGAGCCAGCGCGGGCGACGAGCCGTCCGGCGGCAGCGTGACGGCGACGGGAGGAAGCGGGCTGCGAGGTGCCGTCATCGCGCCGCCGAGCGCTCGGGCAGCGCCTGCTGCAGCACCTCGGCCGCGGCGACAGCCTCCTCGACCGCCTGCGCCGCGCCGGCGGGCAGGCCCTCGGGCAGGGCGGTGCGCAGGGCGTGCAGCTTCGCGACGGTCGCCTCGCTGAGCTCCTGCAGCCGACCGCTGCGCAGCAGCGCCGCCTCCTCCTTGAGCCGCTCGGTCTGCGCCTCGAGCTGGCGGCGCCGCTCGTGCAGCTCGACGAACACGGCCACCTTCGCCCGCAGCACCCACGGGTCGAACGGCTTGGCGAGGTAGTCGACGGCGCCGGCCGCGTAGCCCCGGAAAGCCTGGTGCGCCGCGCCGTCGATGGCGGTGAGGAACAGGATCGGGATGTCGCGGGTCCGTTCGCGCTGCTTGATGTGGCTAGCGGTCTCGAAGCCGTCCATGCCCGGCATCTGCACGTCGAGCAGGATCACCGCGACGTCCTCGGCGAGCAGGCGCTTGAGCGCCTCCTCGCCGGACGCCGCCTTGACCAGCTCGTGCCCCAGCCCCGACAGGATGGCCTCGAGGGCCAGCAGGTTCTCCGGTCGGTCGTCGACGAGCAGGATCTTCGCGCTGCCGGCGCCAGCCGTCACCCGCCGGCCTCCTCACCCGGGCGCCCGGCGAGCCACGAGGTCATCAGGCTGAGCAGCCGGTCGAGGTCGACCGGCTTGGTGATGTAGTCCGACGCCCCCGCCGCGACGCTCTTCTCCCGGTCACCGGGCATCGCCTTCGCGGTGAGGAAGACGATCGGGAGGCCGGCGAACTGCGGCATCCGCCGGATCGCCGCGGTGGTCTCGTTGCCGTCCATCTCAGGCATCATCACGTCCATCAGGACCAGGTCGACGTCCGGGTTGTCCTGCAGCAGCCGGATGCCGTCGGCGCCGTTGTCGGCGTAGAGCACCCGCATGCCGTGCAGCTCGAGCGCACTGGTCAGCGCGAACACGTTTCGGACGTCGTCGTCGACGACGAGCACCTTCGCCCCGGTCAGGACGTCGACGCCGTCGAGGTGCACGTCGACCGACGGCGCGTCCGACAGCACCGGCACCTGCACCGGCCGCACCGAGGACGACGACGGGATCGTGCTGGTCGTGATCTCCCGCTCCGCGAACGGGTACTCGGCCGGCACGTACAGCGTGAAGGTGCTGCCCTCCCCCGCCTCGCTCTGCACCGCGATCGCGCCGCCGAGCAGCCGAGCGATCTCGCGCGAGATCGACAGCCCGAGGCCGGTGCCGCCGTACCGCCGGCTGGTCGTGCCGTCGGCTTGCTGGAACGCCTCGAAGATGAGCTTGAGCTTGTCGGCCGGCACCCCGATGCCGGTGTCGGTGACGCTGAAGGCGATGACGTCGGC
>JBKHYE010000036.1:0-22227 GCA_046565705.1 Actinomycetes bacterium | reverse complement strand
GGCGGGGCGGGGCGGGGCGGGGCGGGGCGGGGCTGGTGGCGAGCTCAGTTGAGGCGGGCGCGGGCGGCGCGCGCACCCCGGCGGGCGCTCTCCGCCGACTCGACGGCCTGCTCGTCGTCGTCGGCCGCGACGGCGTCGGCGTACTGCTCCAGCTCGTCCGCGCCGCCGAGGTGGTCGCCGAGGCGCACCAGCAGCTCCCCCCGCTCGCGCCGCAGCTCGAGCGAGTGGCGCGGCAGCAGCAGGGACAGCTCGGTGGCCTCGAGCCGGGTGCGGGCGGCGTCGAGCGACGGCGGCATCCGCGTCGTCAGCACCCGCACGTTCGTGAGCAGGCGCAGCAGCAGGTCGACGGGGTCGACCGGGCGCAGCTCCGGCGCGGCGTGCGCCCCGACGCGCTGCATGAGCCGGTGAACGTCGTCGCCGTCGAGCAGCCGCCCGCCGGCGAACGGGTCGACGACGACGTGCTCGTCGTCCGGGTCGCCGACACCGGCGACGACGTGCCCCGGCAGCGCGATGCACCACGCCGGCACCTCGAGCCGCGCGGCCACCTCCGTCCACACCACCGACAGCAGCAGCGGCAGCCCGCGACGTCGGCGCAGCACCTCGTGCAGCACCGACGACCGCACGTCCGCGTAGTCGTCCTCCGTCCCGGCGAACCCGGCCAGCCCGCCGAGCGCCTCCCGCAGCCCCTCCGCCGCGGCCCGCGGACCGCCGCGCCGTGGCACCTCCGGCCGGGCCGCCGCCGCCAGCTCGTCGAGCCGCCGCAGCCCGTCGTCGACGGCCGCGTCTGGCTCCGGTGACCGGACGAGGACGGCACCGGCGAGCAGGCAGGCCAGCCCGACGTCGACCGGCTCCGTCCGCACGACGTCGGCGAAGCGCTGCCGAGCGCTCACCGGCGCTCCGGCGGCGGGGGCACGCGCTTGGCGGCGACGACGTCGACCTCGGCGACGACGTGCACGACGCCGTGCCGGTCGCGGACGCGGACCTCGCCGTCGGCCCAGTGCTCGACGACGCCCAGCACGTCGCCGAGACCGCCGTCGGCGAGCCGGCGGCGCAGCGTCACCCGCAGCCCCGTGTCGCCCGGGCCGGCGTCGCGCGTGTAGCGCACGTCACCCTCCGCCCCACTTGGCCTGTCGACCGGCACATCGGCGACACTAGAGCCGCTCCCGACGGAAGAGAGACCCGCTGTGACCTACGTGATCGCCGAGCCCTGCGTGGACGTCAAGGACAAGGCGTGCATCGAGGAGTGCCCGGTCGACTGCATCTACGAGGGCAAGCGGTCGCTGTACATCCACCCGGACGAGTGCGTCGACTGCGGCGCGTGCGAGCCGGTGTGCCCCGTCGAGGCCATCTTCTACGAGGACGACACGCCCGAGCAGTGGAAGGACTACTACCGGGCGAACGTCGACTTCTTCACCGAGACGACGAGCATCGGCAGTCCCGGCGGCGCCAGCAAGGTCGGGCCGGTCGACGTCGACCACCCGGTGATCATGGCCGTGCCGCTCGGGAAGAACACCGAGGGCCACTAGACGGGCCACGGCGCTGACGACGCCGGACGCAGCGCCGTCCGCCCGGCCCGGCTGGGCGGCGCGGACGCAGCTGCCGCAGTTCCCGTGGGACCGGCTGGCGCCGTACGGCGACCACGCGCGCCAGCACCCCGGCGGCATCGTCGACCTGTCCATCGGCACCCCGGTCGACCCGACGCCGCCGGTCGTGCGCGAGGCGCTGTGCACCGCCGCCGACGCCCCCGGCTACCCGCTCACCATCGGGACGCCCGCGCTGCGCGACGCACTGGTGCGCTGGGTGGGCGCGCGGCTCGGTGCCGCCGTCACGGCGGCGAACGTGCTGCCGAGCATCGGCAGCAAGGAGCTCGTGGCGCTGCTGCCGTCGCTGCTCGGCCTCGCGCCCGGCACGGAGGTGCTGCTGCCCCGGCTCGCCTACCCGACCTACGACGTCGGCGTGCGGATGGCCGGCTGCGTCCCTGTCCCGACCGACGACCCGACGTCGCACGACCCGTCGCGCGTCGGCCTGATCTGGCTGAACTCGCCGAGCAACCCGACCGGCGAGGTGCTCGACGTCGACCGGCAGCGCGCCGTCGTCGAGTGGGGACGCCGGCACGGCGTGCTCGTCGCTTCCGACGAGTGCTACCTCGAGCTCGGCTGGGAGGTCGAGCCGGTGTCGGTGCTGCACCCGTCGGTGTGCGGCGACGGCGTCAGCGGCGTGCTGGCGCTGCACTCGCTGTCCAAGCGCAGCAACCTCGCCGGCTACCGCGCCGGTTTCGCGGCCGGTGACGCCGACGCCGTCGCGGTGCTCGTCGAGGCGCGCAAGCACCTCGGGCTGCTGACGCCCGCACCCGTGCAGGCCGCTCTCGTCGCCGCGCTGGCCGACGACGACCACGTCGCCGAGCAGAAGGAGCGCTACCGCCGCCGGCGGGCGCTGCTCAAGCCGGCGGTCGAGAGCGCCGGCTTCCGCGTCGACCACTCCGAGGCCGGGCTGTACCTGTGGTGCACCCGCGACGAGCCGTGCTGGGACACCGTCGCGGCGCTCGCCGACGTCGGCGTGCTCGTCGCGCCCGGCGCGTTCTACGGCGAGGCGGGGGAGCGGCACGTGCGGTTCGCGCTGACGGTCGGGGACGCGCTGGCCGACGTCGCGGCCGCGCGTCTCGCCGACCTCGGGTGACCACCCGGTACCGCTGGGTCGTCCTGGCGGCCGGTGTCGTCGCGCAGGCCTCGTCGGCCGCGGTGCTGCAGTCGCTGCCGGGTCTCGCTCCGCAGCTGCGCACCGAGTACGACCTCGACCTCACCGGCCTCGGCGTGCTGCTGGCGTCGGTGACCCTCGGGCTGGTCGCCACGCTGCTGCTGTGGGGCGCCGCGGCCGACCGGTTCGGCGAGCGCCTGGTCATGACGGCCGGGCTGGTGCTCGTCGTCGTCGCGCTCGTCGCCGTCACGCGCACCACGACGGTCGGTCCGCTCATGGCGTGGCTGACCGTCACCGGTGCCGCCTGCGCGAGCGTCAACGCCGCGAGCGGTCGGGCGGTGCTGGGCTGGTTCCCGCCCGCGGAGCGCGGCTTCGCGATGGGCGTCCGCCAGACGGCGCTGCCCGTCGGTGCGGGCGTGGCGGCGGCCGGGCTCCCGCCGCTCGCGGCGGCCCGCGGGCTCGACGCCGCGTTCCTCGCCATGGCGGCTGCCGCGGCCGTGTCCGCGGTCGTCGTCGCCGTGCTCGTGCGTGAGGCGCCGGTCCAGGCGCTGACGACCGACGTGCGTGGCGGCTCGCCGCTGCGGGACCCGCGCATCCGGCGGCTGAGCGCGGTGTCGGCGCTGCTGGTGGTGCCGCAGTTCGCCGTCGTCGCCTTCGTCGTCGTGTACCTCGTCGACGAGCACGCGTTCGCCATCGCCACCGCGGCGCTCGTGCTCGCCGCGGTGCAGTTCGGCGGCGGGGCTGGTCGCATCGTCGCCGGTCGCTGGTCCGACCGCGTCGGCAGCCGGCTGGAGCCGTTGCGGCGCATCGCCGCCACGACGTGCGGGCTGTTCGTCGTCGTCTCCGTGCTGACGGCGTCCGGCACGCGCGCGGTCGTGCCGCTGCTCGTCGTCGCCGGCGTTGTCGCCATCAGCTGGAACGGGCTGGCGTTCACCGCCGTCGGCGAGCTGGCGGGGGCCGGCCGCACGGGCGCGGCGCTCGGAGCGCAGAACACCGCCGTCGCGCTGTCCGCGGCCGTGACGCCGCCGGTGCTGGCGGTCGTCGTCAGCGCCAGCTCCTGGGCGGTCGGCTACGCGGTCGCAGCAGCAGCAGCGGCCGCCGCGGCGGTCCTGCTCGTCGCCCCCCTGCGCAACGGGAGGTGTCCGTAGGGTGGTCGGCATGACCGAGAGCCCCATCAGCCCTGTCGTCGACGAGCTCTGGGAACGCCGTTCCGAGCTGTCGCCCGCCGACGAGGACGCCCGCAAGCAGGTCGTCGCCGCGGTCGACCAGCTCGACGCCGGCGAGGCCCGTGTCGCGCAGGTGGTGGACGGCGAGGTCGTCGTCGACGAGCGCGCCAAGTGCGCGATCCTGCTGGCCTTCAAGGTCCTCGACATGCAGGAGTCGTCCGCGGGTGACTTCCGCTATCGCGACCGGGTGCCGCTCAAGACGCGGTTCGACGGCGTGCGCGTCGTCCCCGGCGCGATCGCGCGCTGGGGCTCGCACTTCGAGCCCGGCGTCGTGCTCATGCCGAGCTACACGAACATCGGCGGCTACGTCGGCAGCGGCTCGATGGTCGACACCTGGGCGACCGTCGGCTCCTGCGCGCAGATCGGCAAGGACGTGCACCTGTCCGGCGGCGTGGGCATCGGCGGCGTGCTCGAGCCGCCGCAGGCCGCGCCCGTCGTCGTCGAGGACGACGCGTTCATCGGCTCCCGCTGCATGGTCGTCGAGGGCGCCCGCGTGCGGCGTGGCGCGAAGCTCGGCGCCGGCGCGATCCTCACCGCGAGCACGCGCGTCTTCGAGGCCGAGACCGGCGACGAGCTCGAGCGCGGGGTCGCCCCGGAGCGCGCCGTCTGCGTCGGCTCGTCGCGGGTGAAGAGCTTCCCGGGCGGCGAGTTCGGGATGCCGTGCCTGCTCGTGCTGCGCTACCTCGAGCCGGGCCAGGAGCACGACAAGCTCGCCCTCAACGACGTGCTCCGCGAGCACGGCGTCGCGCCCTGATGCGCGCCGTCGCGCCGGCATGACACTCGACCTGGCGGCCGACCCGGTCGACCTCACCGCCGCGCTCGTCGGCGTCGAGAGCGTGAGCGGGAACGAGGCGCACCTGGCCGACCTCGTCGAGAGAGCGCTGCGCGCGCTGCCGCACCTGACCGTCGACCGGGACGGCGACGCCGTCGTCGCGCGCACGCAGCTGGGCCGGGGGCGGCGGGTGCTGCTCGCCGGTCACCTCGACACCGTGCCGATCGCCGACAACGTCCCGAGCCGTCGCGAGGGCGACCGGCTCTACGGCTGCGGCACCACGGACATGAAGAGCGGCGACGCCGTGCTGCTGCACCTCGCCGCGACGCTGCCCGAGCCGGCGTACGACGTCACGTACGTGCTCTACGACAACGAGGAGGTCGAGGCGGACAAGAACGGCCTCGGCCGGCTGAGCCGCACCCACCGTGACTGGCTCGACGCCGACCTGGCGGTCCTGCTCGAGCCGACGAGCGGGCAGGTCGAGGCGGGCTGCCAGGGCACCATGCGCGTGCGGGTCTGCGTCCCGGGGCGGCGCGCGCACAGCGCCCGCGGCTGGCTCGGCGAGAACGCCATCCACGCCGCGGCGCCGGTGCTGGCGACGCTGGTGCGGTACGAGGCGCGCGACGTCGAGATCGACGGCTGCACCTACCGCGAGGGCCTGAACGCGGTCCGCATCGAGGGCGGCGTGGCGGGCAACGTCGTGCCCGACGAGTGCGTCGTGACCGTCAACTTCCGCTTCGCCCCCGACCGCAGCGAGGCCGACGCCGAGGCGCACGTCCGCGCGGTCTTCGACGCCTGGGACGTCGAGGTCACCGACAGCGCGCCGGGCGCGCTCCCCGGTCTGACCGCGCCGGCAGCGCAGCACTTCGTCGACGCCGTCGGCGTCACGCCCGTCGCCAAGTACGGCTGGACCGACGTCGCCCGCTTCGCCGCCCTGGGGATCCCGGCCGTGAACTTCGGCCCCGGTGACCCGAACCTCGCGCACACGCGGGAGGAGTCCGTCGACCCCGCGCTCATCACGCGCTGCACCGCCATGCTCCGGCGGTACCTGGGCTAGTTCGTCCGGGCCATGGGCGCACGAACCGGACAGGTCTACCTTCCGGCCTCACGGAGGCGGGCGACCGTCCGCCGGGGGAGGCGCGGCATGAACGACGTCGACATGATCCGGCAGGGCTACGAGAACTTCGCGAAGGGCGATCTCGACGCGATCCGCGACGTGCTGGCACCCGACTGCGTCTGGCACGTGCCAGGGCGCGGCAGCATGGCCGGCGACTACTCGGGGGCCGACGAGATCATCGGCTACTTCCTGCAGCTGTTCGAGCGCAGCGGCGGCACGGTGAAGGCCGAGCTCAAGGAGTGCGGAGAGCTCGCTCCGGGGCTGGTGAGCTGCCTTGTGCACCTGAGCGCCGACATGCCGCTCGGCCGCGTCGACCAGGACTTCGTGCAGGTCTTCAAGCGGGAGGACGGCAAGACGGTCGAGGTGTGGGGGTACGCCTCCGACCAGTACGCCCTCGACGAGGTGGACGACCGCACGCCTGCCGGCCTCGTCCGGCGCGGCTACGCCGCCTTCAGCGCGGGCGACATGGACACGCTCCGGGAGATCCTGCATCCGGACGTCACGTGGACCGAGCCGGGCCGCAGCGCGCTGAGCGGCACCTACCGCGGCATCGACGCGACGCTCGGGCTGTTCGGCGCGCTGTTCGAGCGAAGCGGCGGCACCATCCGCGTCGAGCTGATCGGGTGCGCCGAGATCGCGCCCGGCATCGTCGCGGCGGTCTCGCACGACACCGCGACCCTGCCGGCGGGCACCCTGGACGCGACCACGGTGCACGTCTTCCGCGTGGCGGACGGCCGCGTGGTGGAGGTGACGGCGTACCCGGACGACCTGTACGCCTTCGACGCCGCCATGGGGGGCACGATCACGCTGCCCGACGCCCGAACCGCCGACCAGGACGCACCCATCACGACCTGACCGGCCCCGCAGACGCCGACGCCGGCCGCCACGGGAGGCGGCCGGCGTCGCGCCGTGCAGGGGGGTGGCTACGCGGCGGCGCCGCGCTTGAGCTGAGCCGCGATCTCGGTGGCGCGCTTGGCGCTGTAGGCGACGGCGGCGAGGTCCTCGTCCTGCGGCGGGTTGGCGCCGTTGGCCGAGATGTGCGACGCGCCGTACGGGTTGCCGTCGGCGAACTTCAGCGGGTCGGTGTAGCCGGGCGGCACGATGATCCCGCCGAAGTGGTAGATCGAGTTGTAGAGCGCGAGCAGCGTGGTCTCCTGGCCGCCGTGCTTGGTGCCGGTGGACACGAACCCGGTGTAGACCTTGTTCGCCAGCTGGCCCTGCGCCCACTGCGGGCCGAGGGTGTCGAGGAACTGCTTGAGCTGCGCCGCGACGTTGCCGTAGCGGGTCGGCGTCCCGAAGATCACCGCGTCGGCCCAGACGACGTCGTCCGCGCCGGCCTCGGGCACGTCCTGGGTCTCGAGCGCGTGCTTGCTCCAGCCCTCGTTGCTCTCGATGGCCTCCTTCGGCGCCAGCTCGCGCACCTTGCGCAGCCGCACCTCGGCGCCGGCCTTCTCGGCCGCCTCCACGGCCTGCTGGGCGAGCGTGAAGACGCTGCCGGTGGCGCTGTAGTAGATGACGCTGACCTTCACGTCGGACATGTGCAGGGTCCTCTCGTCGAGCTGTAGGTGGTTGCCTTTGCAACAACTTGCTTGACGGTACAAGCATTCGCAGGTGCGGTCCATTCCACCGCCGGGTACATCCGTGCCCGGACCACGCAGACCGACACACCGGAGGACAGATCCCCGTGCCCCAGGACCTCACCGGCAAGACCATCGCCTTCCTCGTCGCCCCCGAGGGCATCGAGCAGGTGGAGCTCACCGAGCCCTGGAAGGCGGTCGAGCAGGCCGGCGGCACGCCGCGGCTCGTCTCGACCGCCGAGGGGGAGGTGCAGGCGTTCGAGCACCTCGACAAGGCCGACACCTTCCGCGTCGACGCGACGGTCGACCAGGCCGACACCGGCGAGTTCGCCGGGCTCGTGCTGCCCGGCGGCGTCGCGAACCCGGACGCGCTGCGGATGGACGACGGCGCGGTCGCCTTCGTTCGGGCGTTCTTCGACGCCGGCAAGCCGGTCGCCGCCATCTGCCACGCGCCGTGGGTGCTCGTCGAGGCCGACGTCGTCCGCGGCCGGCGGGTGACCAGCTGGCCGAGCCTGCAGACCGACCTGCGCAACGCCGGCGCCGAGTGGGCGGACGAGGAGGTCGTGATCGACGACAACGGCGCCACGACGCTGGTCACGAGCCGCAAGCCCGACGACCTCAAGGCGTTCTGCTCGGCGGCGCTCGACGCGTTCGGTTCTGGCTGAGGGCTCCCCGAGCGCCGGCACTCCGCCGGGCGGGTGTGACTGCCCGCCCGGCGGATACGTTCGTGCGCATGTCCAGCGCGCAGCCCTTCGGCTCCATCGACCCCGAGCGACTGCCGGACGCGCCGACCGAGGTGCCCGACTCCCCGGCCTCGCTGTCGACGTCCCCGGTGCCCGAGAAGCAGCGCGGCCCCGTCACCCTGCGCCGCCGCCAGGTGCAGGCCACCACGACCGACCAGCGGCTGCTCGACACACGCGGGCCGACGGACTGGGTGCACACCGACCCGTGGCGGGTGCTGCGCATCCAGACCGAGTTCGTCGAGGGCTTCGGCCTGCTCGCCGAGCTGCCGCGCGCCGTCAGCGTGTTCGGCAGCGCCCGCACGCCGCGCGACCACCCCTACTACGAGACCGGCCGCCGGCTCGGCGCCGCGCTGGCCGAGGCCGGGTGGGCGGTCATCACCGGTGGCGGTCCGGGCGTCATGGAGGCCGCGAACCGCGGCGCGTCGGAGGCCGGCGGCCTCTCGGTCGGGCTGGGCATCGAGCTGCCCTTCGAGCAGCACCTCAACGACTGGGTGGACCTCGGCATCGAGTTCCGCTACTTCTTCGCGCGCAAGACGATGTTCGTGAAGTACAGCCAGGGGTTCGTCTGCCTCCCAGGCGGTTTCGGCACGCTCGACGAGGTGTTCGAGGCGCTCACCCTGGTGCAGACGCGCAAGATCAACCAGTTCCCGATCGTCCTCATGGGCGTCGACTACTGGACCCCGCTGCTCGACTGGATCCGGACGACGCTGCTCGAGGGCGGCTTCATCTCGCCGCACGACCTGGACCTCGTGCGCCTCACCGACGACGTCGACGAGGCGGTGCAGACCATCGAGCAGGCCGACGCCGCGCGCCCGGACCGGCGTCGTCCGCCCGCCACCGGTCAGGAGCGCCCGGGCGGTCAGGACGGCGGCTGAGTGGCGGCCGTCTGCGTCTACTGCGCGTCCTCCAGCCGCATCGACGCCCGCTACGTCGCGCTGGCCGCCGACGTCGGCACCGAGCTGGCCCGTCGAGGACACGACCTCGTCTCCGGCGGCGGCGACGTCTCGATGATGGGTGCGGTCGCCGCGGCCGCCCGCGCCGGCGGCGCGCGCACCGTCGGCGTCATCCCGGCCGCGCTGCTCGAGCTCGAGGTCGGCGACCGCGACGCCGACGAGCTGCTCGTCGTCGACGACATGCGCACGCGCAAGGGGCTCATGGACCAGCGGTCCGACGCCTTCCTGGCGCTGCCCGGCGGCATCGGGACGCTCGAGGAGCTGCTCGAGGTCTGGGTCGCCCGCACGCTCGGCATGCACGACAAGCCGGTGGTGGCGCTCGACGTCGACGGGCTGTTCGCGCCGCTGCGCGAGCAGGTGGCGCTGCTGCTCGAGCGCGGCTTCGTGCGGCCCGCGACGGTCGACGCCCTGCAGTGGGCGACGTCGGTGCACGAGGCGCTCGACCTCGTCGAGGCCGCGCTCGCAGCGCCCGTGCCCTACACGCCCGCGCCGGAAGAGGTGCTCGAGGCGGAGCCGTGACCATGCCCCACGACGTCGCCGCGGCGCTGGCGACGGCGCCCGGCGTCCGGTGGGGCGTCGCGCTGCGGGACGCGGCCACCGACGAGCTCCTCCTCGGGCACGCCGCCGACGACGTGCTCCCGACCGCGAGCGTCGGCAAGCTGCTGCTCCTCGTCGCCGCGGCCAGGCGCGACGGCGACGCGCTGCTGCAGCGCGACAGCGTCGCACCGGTCGCCGACTCCGGGCTGTGGCAGCACCTGCACGTCGAGACGCTCCCGCTGCACGACTGCGCCGCGCTCGTCGGCGCGGTCAGCGACAACCTCGCCACCAACGTGCTCCTGGCGCACGTCGGCCTCACCGCGGTCGACGCCGTCGCGGACGAGCTCGGGCTCGCGGACACCCGGCTGCACGACGCCGTTCGCGACGTCCGCGGCCCGGAGCACCCGCCGACCCTGTCGACCGGCACCGCGGCCGAGCTGACGGCGCTGCTCGCGCGGCTGCACCGCGACGAGGTCGACGGCGCGCGGCAGGTGCTGCGCTGGCTCGCGCCGGGCGCTGACCTGTCGATGGTCGCGGCGGCCTTCGGGCTCGACCCGCTCGCGCACGTGGCCGCCGACCGCGGGTTGCGGGTGGTCGCGAAGACCGGCACCGACAGGGGCCTGCGCGCCGACGTCGGCCTGGCGAGCGGCCCGGCGGGCACGGTGGCATACGCCGTGCTCGCGCACTGGGACGACGACGTCGACCGGCGCGACGACGTGCTCGAGGCCATGCGCGCCATCGGGCGCGTCGTGCGCCGTCACGTCGAGTAGAGGAGCCGGCGCTGCGGGGCTGCCCGCGTGCCAGGATGGCCGGGTGGTGACGGTGCTCGGCCTGCTCGGCGTGGTCGCGGCCCTGTTCGCCGCCGCCGTCGTCGCCACGCGGTCCGACCCGGCGCTCGCGCCCGCACCGCCGGACCGGCCCGACCTCGTCCTGCCGGACCGGCCGATGGAGCCGCCCGACGTCGCCGCGGTGCGCTTCTCCACGGCCGTGCGCGGCTACCGCATGGACGAGGTCGACCGGGTGCTCGACCGGCTGGCCGACGAGCTCGCCGACCGAGACCGGCGGATCGCCGAGCTCAGGGGCGGCGCGCCGGCGCAGCGCAGGTCCCCCGACCGCGGCGGGCCCGACGACCGCGGCCTCGAGTAGCGCAGCGACCGCGGGCACCGCACGCTGGTGCCCGTGATCGTGACCCTGTCCCTGTCGGTCGACGTCGACGCCCCGCCGGAGCGGACCTGGGCCGCGGCGACCGACTGGGACGGCCAGTCGGCGTGGATGCTCGGCACCACCGTGCGCGGTACGGCGCGCGACGGGCAGGGCGTCGGCGGCGGCATCGAGGCGTTCAGCGGGGTTCACGCGGGCCCGCTGCGGCTCGGCGTCCTCGACACCATGGTCGTCGAGCGCTGGGAGCCGCCGTGGCTGTGCCACGTCCGGCACACCGGCCCGGTCGTGCGCGGGACCGGGACGTTCGCCGTCGAGCCGCGCGACGGCGGGCGGTCGCGCTTCGTGTGGCGCGAGGACCTGGACCTGCCGCTCGGCGTCGTCGGCCGGCTCGGCTGGGTGCTGGTGCGCCCGCTGTTCGCGGCCGGCGTGCGGCTGTCGCTGCGCCGGTTCGCGCGGTGGGTCGAGGCCGGCTGCCCCCTCCCCGGCTGACCGCCCGGAGCCCTCCCGGCGGTTCCGATCGCCCCCGAACCCGTGGGGAGCCCTCCGGACGGTGTCAGTGGCCGGTGAAGGCGGGCACCTGCTTGGCGAGGAAGGCGCGCACGGCGGCGCGGTGGTCCTCGGTCTGACCGGCGCGGGTCTGCATCCGGTCCTCCTCGGCGAGCGCCTCCTCGAGCGTGCCGGTGGCGGCGGTGCGCAGCGACTGCTTGACGCAGGCGTACGCCGCGGTCGGGCCGAGCGCCAGCTTGCGCGCCAGCTCGTGCGCCGCCGTCAGCACCTGCTCGGGCGCGACGACGGCGTTGAGCAGGCCCATCTCCAGCGCCTGCTCGGCGGTGAACGGCTCCGCCAGCATGAGCAGCGCCCGCGCGCGGCCCTCGCCGACGAGCCGGGGCAGTGTCCACGACAGGCCGCTGTCGGCGGTGAGCCCGATGCCGGTGAACGCCGTCGTGAACCGGGAGCCCGCGGCGCCGATGCGGAAGTCGAGGACGCACGCCAGCCCGAGCCCGGCGCCGGCCGCGGTCCCGTTGACGGCGGCGACGGTCGGGAACGGCAGGTGCGCCAGCGCAGTGACGAGCGGGTTGTAGTGCTCGCGCACGGTCGACAGGGGCGCCGGGTCGCCGGCCTCGAGCAGCGCGGCGTGCTCGCGCAGGTCCTGGCCGACGCAGAAGGCCCGCCCCGAGCCGGTCAGCACGAGCGCGCGCACCGCGGCGTCCTCTCGCACCGCCGAGACGCCCTCGAGCAGCCCGCGCTTGGCGTCGACCGTCAGCGCGTTCATGCCCTCCGGCCGCGTCAGGGTCAGGGTGGCGACGCCGTCCTCGACGTCGAGCGAGACGGTGCCGTTTCCGAGGGACGTGGGCACGGGAGCAGTCCTTCCGGGGCCGGGTCGGGGTCAGCGGTGCCGGCGAGGCAGGACGCGACGAAGGCCCGTGCGGCCGGGAGCAGCCGCGCGGACTGCTCGTCGAACCAGGCAGCCGCCGTCGTGCCGGGCCAGTCTGCCGGGAGCAGCGCTGCCGGCAGACCCGGGTCGACCTTGAGGAACTGCCGCCAGTCGTGGACCAGCCGCAGCCGCGCCGCGAAGGCGTCGGCGTCGGTCTCGGTCGGGCGGTCCTCGAGCGCGCGGCGCGCGTCGGACAGGAAGCGCCGGTAGCCGTCCGCGAGCGAGGCGAGGTCCCACGCCTGCGCGACGACGTCGCTCCCCGACAGCTCGGCCGTGGCGACGAACCGCTGACCCGGCACGCCGGCCTCGGCCAGCACGCCGTCGAGCTCAGGCGCGGGTCGCGCGGCGACCCATGTCGACGGCGCCAGCACGCCGTAGCCGAGGTACCGCAGCGCCGCGTGGAGGTGCTCCCGCTCGGTGCGGTCGTGCGGCGGGGTGACCACGACCAGGTGCCAGGTGCCGTCCCATTCCGAGCCGGTCGTCCGGTAGATCCGCTTGGCTGCCTCGTCGAGCCGCCGCTGCGCGCGCTCGGTGAGCGCGTACCCGGGCCCGGCCGGCAGCCGGACGCCCTCGAGCCACCCGGCGCGCGCCATCCGCGACACCGCGGTCCGTACGGCGGGCGGCCGGACGCCGAGCGGCTCGAGCAGCCGGACCAGCGCCGCCACCGGCGTGCCGGCGCGCTGCAGGCCGGGCCACGTGCGCAGGTGGTCGCCGTAGACGTCGAACAGCGCTGACCTGGCGTCCACGCTTCCTCCGGCGTGAGCGGGATCGGTGACCCGCCGAGGATGGCACCGGCGAGCGCCTCCGTCTGCGGAGGTCCGGCCCCGGACGCCCGCTCTCGCAGGACATGCGGAAGGATGAGCGCCTGCACCGTCGCCGTGTCCGGCGACGGCCCACCAGCGCTGTAGGAGGTCAGGCCATGGCGGCCATGAAGCCGCGGACGGGGGACGGTCCGCTCGAGGTCACCAAGGAGGGCCGCGGCATCGTCATGCGCGTTCCGCTCGAGGGTGGCGGCCGACTCGTCGTCGAGCTCAACGCCGAGGAGGCCCAGACCCTGGGCGACGCCCTGAAGGCCGTCGTCTCCTAGCCGCACCCCGAGGAGGACCCCGTGGCGCCAGCGCGCCGAGCGTCCGGTCGCCGGTCCGCCGCGACCCTGCCCGGGCTGGCGCTCCCCGGCACCCGGCTCGTCCACGCCGTCCCGACGGCGACGGCGGTCGCCGTGCCGACGTCGCCCGGTGCCGACGGCGCTCCGCCTTCGGTGCTGGGCGAGGTGCCCGGCGACCTGCCGGTCGACGTCCTGCTCCGCCGCGAGAAGGCGCGCGGCGAGGCGGGTGAGGTCGTGGCGGCGCCGCTGCTCGCCGACGACGGCCCCGAGCGGCTGCTGCTCGTCGGCACGGGCACCGGCTCACCGCGCGACCTGCGCAAGGCCGGCGCGGCGCTGGCCCGCCGTGCCGGGTCCGGTGCCGACCTCGCCGTGGACCTGCGCGCGCTCGCGCCCGACGCCGAGGGGGTCCGGGCGCTGGTCGAGGGCCTGCTGCTGGCGTCGTACCGCTTCTCGCGCAAGGCGGAGGAGCCGAAGGACCGGCTGAGCGACGTCGCGCTCGTCGTGCCCGACACCGACGCCGTGCGCGCCGGCCTGGAGCGGGCGACGGCGGTCGCCACGGCGACGGCCGCCGCGCGCGACCTGGTCAACACGCCGTCGCTGGAGAAGACGCCGCAGTGGCTGGCCGAGCAGGCGCAGGCCCTGCTGAGCGACGCCGAGGTGCGGATCTGGGACGAGAAGGCACTGCAGGACAAGGGGTTCGGCGGTGTGCTCGGCGTCGGGCAGGGCTCGTCGCGCCCGCCGCGGTTCATCGAGGCGCGCTGGTCCGGCGGCCGCGGGCCGCACGTCGTCCTCGTCGGCAAGGGGATCACGTTCGACAGCGGCGGCCTGTCGCTCAAGCCGAACGACTCCATGGTCGCGATGAAGACCGACATGGGCGGCGCCGCCGCGGTGCTCGGTGCGCTCGCGGCCGTCGTCGCGCTGAAGCTGCCGCTGCGCGTGACGGCGCTCGTCGCGGCGGCCGAGAACATGCCGAGCGGCAGCGCGCAGCGCCCTGGGGACGTGATCCGCCACTACGGCGGCCGCACCGTCGAGGTGCTCAACACCGACGCCGAGGGCCGGCTCGTGCTGGCCGACGCGCTCGCGTACGCCGACCTCGACCTGAAGGCCGACGTCGTCCTCGACGTCGCGACGCTCACCGGCGCCATGCCGGTCGCGCTCGGTCGGCGGCACGCCGGGATGTTCGCCTCCGACGACGTCCTGGCCGCGCAGCTGCAGGCGGCGTCCGAGGCGTCCGGCGAGCCGCTGTGGCGGATGCCGCTGGTCGAGGACTACCGCCACGCGATCGACTCGGACGTCGCGGACCTGCGCAACATCGGCCGGCCCAGGCTCAAGCTGCAGGGCGGCTCGATCACCGCAGCGCTGTTCCTGCGAGAGTTCACCGGCGGCCGCCCGTGGGCGCACCTCGACATCGCGGGTCCGGCACGTTCGGGCGGCGACGAGGACGAGGTCACCAAGGGCGGCACCGGCTACGGGGTCCGGCTGCTGACGCGGTGGCTGGAGGAGCTCGCGGCGGCGTCGTCGCGCAGCGCGAGCCGAAGGAGCGCCTGACGTGCACGGACTGACCGTCCGCTGGTCCCTGATGGACAGCCCGCCCGGCACCGAGCAGGCGCTGCGCGACTACGTGCGCGAGACGTCCCTCCCGCGCTTCACCGGCATGCCGGGGCTGGTGCAGAAGCACTGGCAGATCAACGAGCGCGGGTTCTTCTCCGGCGTGTACGTGTGGGCCACCGAGCAGGCGCGGGCCGACTTCCTCGCCGAGTTCCGGGCGGCGCCGTCCCCGGTGACTCAGCTCGTCGGGCACGGGCCGGACGTCATCCAGGAGTGGGAGCTGGTCGGCGTCGCCGTCGGCGCCGAAGGGCCCCTCGTCACCTAGCCCGGTCAGGGGAAACGCCGGCGCAACGGGAAGGGAACGCGACACCGGCGTCGAACGTCACGGCGCATGACCCCACGCCGTCTCGTGGCCGGTGCGGCCACCACGCTGCTGCTCGGCGGGCTCGCCGTCGCCGCTCCCTCGTCCGCCGCCGACGAGCCGACCATCACCCACGACTGCATCGCCAGCGTCCCGGAGCCGAAGAGCCAGGCACCGGTCGACATCTGCTACACGCTGTTCCAGCCGGCGGGTGCCAGCGCCGCGAGGCCGGTGCCGGTGATCATGCACGGCCACGGGTGGGGCGGCAGCCGGCAGAAGACGGTCAGCGCGGAGTTCGGCGCGCTGCTGGACGCCGGCTACGGGATCCTGTCGTTCGACCAGCGCGGCTTCGGCGAGAGCGGTGGCCGGGCGCACACCCTGCAGGCCGACATCGAGGCGCACGACGTGCTCGGCCTCGTCGACGTCATCGCGGCGCAGCCCTGGGTCGCCAAGGACCCGGGCACGAAGGACGACCCGGTGCTGGGCGCGATCGGCGGCTCCTACGGCGGCGGCTACCAGTTCCTGGGCGCCTTCAGCGACCAGCTCTACAACGGCCGCAACCGCTTCGACGCGCTGGCGCCGGAGATCACCTGGAACGACCTGAAGACGGCGCTGGCTCCGGACGAGGTCGGTCGCAGCGTCTGGCTGAGCCTGCTGACCGCCGTCTCCACGCAGGACAACGACGAGCGCGCCCAGCGCGCGTTCGCCTACGGCGCGGCCACCGGCCTGTGGGCCGACGGCCCGGCCGCCTCGGCGCTCGACGCCGACATGGACGCCTACTTCGAGAAGACCGGCCCGCGCTGGCACGTCGAGCAGGGCCGCACGCTCGACATCCCGCTGCTCATGCGGCAGGGCACGAGCGACACGCTGTTCAACCTCAACGAGGCGGTCACGAACTACGACACCGTGCTCACGCCGGAGGCGCGCGAGAAGAGCCTGCTCATCGGCTACAACGGCGGCCACGTGCTGCCCGCCCGAGCGTCGTCCCGTACGGCACCGCGGGCAGCGGCGACCCGTGCTCGGAGGCGCTCGCCGGCGGCTGGCAGGAGCTGCGGCTGGCCTTCTTCGCCTTGCACCTCAAGGGCGACCGCAACGCGCAGGTGCCCGGCACGGACCAGTACCACCTGGGCACCACGGACGCCCAGGACTGCATCACCGTCGACTCGGTCGCGCCGAGCACCACGGTGGAGCTCGGCACGGTCGCGACGACGGTGGCCGGCGGTGCGCCGCAGTACCTCGAGGTGGGCGCCGGGCCGATGACCATCGCGGGGGTGCCGCGGGTCGACGCTCTGGTCAGCTCGGCGGGTGTCCACAACAAGGCGTTCTTCGCGCTCGCGGTCGGCACGTCGCCGGCCGACGCCGTCGTCGTCCACAACAACCTCATGCCGCTGCACGAGGAGGTGCCGCTGGCCGGCAGCGAGCGCTCGGTCGAGCTCGCCGGCGTCGCCGCCACGCTCGCCGAGGGCCAGAAGCTCTACCTGGTCATCTCGCCGGTGTCCGACCAGTTCGGCAGCAACGGCAGCCGGACGCCCGGGGCGCTCGTGCTGCAGAACACCCGGGTCCAGCTGCCCGTGGTCGGGGCCGAGGCGCCGGTGGCGTCGGCGCAGGAGGCGCTCACGACGCGCGGCAGCCGCGGGCCGCGGGGGTAGCCCGCGCGGGCGGGTCAGCCCGCGGCACGCCCGCGGCCGCTGCTGGGGTCTTCGGGGCCCGACCCGTCCGGCACCCCTTCCGTCCACCCGGCGACGCATGGCGCCTGCGTGACCACACGCGTCCCAGCAGTCGCTCCCGTGCCGAGGTGGACGGGTCCGGTGCCGGCGTCGGGCCGGTCCGGCGGGTCGGGCTGCGGGTCGGGCCCGCGGGTCAGCCGCGGGTCGGGCCGCGGGTCAGGCGTCGGGGTGCGCCAGGGACGCCACGAGCAGCCCCGCCCCGACCGGGATCGCGGCCGGCACGAGCCGGGGATCGTCTCGCACCGCGCGCGCGAGCTCGCGCAGCGCCACCGTGTCGGCGTCGCGGGCGGCGGAGTCCGCGACCTTGCCGCCGGCCAGCGCACCCGCGAACACCACGCACCCGCCGGGCCGCAGCAGCCGCACCGCGCCGGCGAGGTAGTCGATGTTCTCCGAGCGCGAGGCGTCGCAGAAGACGAGGTCGTAGGCGGCGTCGGACAGCCGCGGGACCACCTCGAGCGCCCGGCCGGAGATCAGCCGCGCGCGCCCCGACGGGATGCCGGCCTCGCCGAGCGAGAGCTTGGCCAGCCGCTGGTGCTCCGCCTCGCTGTCGACAGAGGTCAGCACGCCGTCGTCCCGCATCCCGCGCAGCAGCCACAGCGCCGACACGCCGGTGCCCGTGCCCAGCTCGACGACGGCCTTGGCGCGGGTGGCGGCCGCCAGCAGCCGAAGCACGGCGCCTGTGGCGGGGTCGACCGCGCCGACGCCGACCTCGGCGGCGCGCTGCCGTGCGGCGAGCAGCGGGGCGTCCTCGGGCTGCCAGGCCTCGATCCACGAGGTGACCTGACTGGCCTGGTCGGTGGCGATGTCGGCCTCCCGGGGGCGTGTGGAGCGGAGCAGCGGGAGCGTAACGGCCGAGCGCTCGGGAACCTCGCAGGCAGTCCGACGCGTTCTCCTCTGCGGGGCGTCGCCCCGCGGCTTCACAGCAGCTTCACGGGAGGACGGGCACCATGGCGGGCACGATGGTCGGTGTGCTGGACGCCCCGACCGGCCGGACGCACCAGGGAGGTGACGGCGTCGTGCCCGAGCAGCAGCCGCCCGCCGCCCCCACCCCGTCGGAGGGTCCCGCCTGGACCGCGCCGTCGTGGGACGACGTCGTCCGCACCCACTCCGCGCGCGTCTACCGGCTCGCCTACCGGCTGACCGGCAACCCGCACGACGCCGAGGACCTCACCCAGGAGGTCTTCGTCCGGGTGTTCCGGTCCCTGTCGACCTACACGCCCGGCACGTTCGAGGGCTGGTTGCACCGCATCACGACCAACCTGTTCCTCGACCTCGTGCGCCGTCGCGCGCGCATCCGCTTCGAGGCGCTGCCGGACGACGCCGAGCGCATCCAGAGCCGCGAGCAGGCTGGCACGAGGTCGCCCGCGCAGCACTACGACGACACGCACTTCGACCACGACGTCCAGACCGCGCTCGACGCGCTGCCGCCCGACTTCCGCGCTGCCGTCGTCCTGTGCGACCTCGAGGGTCTCAGCTACGAGGAGATCGCGGCGACGCTCGGCATCAAGATCGGCACCGTGCGCAGCCGCATCCACCGCGGCCGGTCGCAGCTGCGCGTCGCGCTCGCCCACCGCGATCCCGCCACACGCCGTCCCGAGACCTCGGAGCAGCCGTGAGCGGCTGCCCGGACGAGCTCCTCACCGCCCTCGTCGACGGCGCCCTCGACCACGCCGAGCGCGACCGCGTGCACGCCCACCTCGCCCGCTGCCCGAGCTGCCGCACCGAGGCCGACCAGCTCCGCCGGCTCAAGGCGCGCCTGAGCGGACTGTCGCAGTCGACGCCGCCGCCGCCGGCCGGCCTCGTCGAGCAGCTCCGGGCGCTCGCCGCGCCCGGCGCCGACCCGCTCCGCGCCCCGACGACGGTCGCGTCAGCACCCGTGTCACCGCGCGCGCCCGCCCGTCCGCGGGGCGCCGCCCGACCGGACCGCGGACCGTCGCACCGGCGCGCACGGCGCAGCAGCCTGGTCGGCGGCACGCTCGTCGTCGCGGGCGCGGTCGTCGTGCTGCTCGCCGGGGGCCACAGCGCGCAGCCGGCGTCCACCCCGGTCGACCCGGGCAGCGACGCCTTCGTCGTCGACTTCGTGTCCACGACCGGGGGCGTGCCGCTCGCCGACCCCGCGGGCGCCGCCGTCTCCCTGCCCTCGCGGTGAGGTCGCCCACCGCCTCCGCGGCCCTCGGGCGCGCCCGTCGGCTGACCGCCAGCGTCGCCGGCGCCGGGATGCTGCTGACGGCGTTGCCCGCGGGTGCCGCCGTCCCCCGCTCCGACGACGAGCCGGCCGCCCTCGAGGTCCTCGAGCGGGCTGCCCGCGCGTCGTGGGCGATGCCGTACTCCGGCACGAAGTTCGTGGCGGCCTGGCACCCCGCCGGCACGACCACGTCACTGGTCGACGTCCGCAACGACCCGCTGCAGGGCACGACGATGACCGCGTCGCCGACCGCCGCGGGCAGCGGCGACCAGGGCGACGACGTCCTGCTGGTCACGGCGTCCGCGCTCGACGAGCGGCTGCTGCAGGCGCTCGTCGACTCCTACCGGCTGCGCCGCGCGGACCCCGGCCGGTGCGCGGGACGCACCGCCGAGGTGGTGGAGGCGGTGCGCGACGGCGACGTCGCCGGCCGGTTCTGGGTCGACGCCGACAGCGGCCTGCTGCTTCGCCGTGAGGTGTACGACCACGACGGCCGCCGGGTGCGCAGCAGCGCGTTCGTCGACCTCGTCGTCGGCGAGGCCGGGCCGTCGATGACCGAGGGCGCGGCCCGGCGGCTGACCCGCGAGCTCGGCCGTCCCGTGCCGCTCCGGCGGCTCGCCGACATGCGCGAGGACGGGTGGCACGTCCCCGACGAGCTGCCCGGCGGCATGCAGCTGTTCGAGGCGCGCACCGACCGCGGCGACCACGACGGCCGCGTGCTGCACCTGGCGTACTCGGACGGGCTCTCGACGGCGTCGCTGTTCGTGCAGGCCGGCGCCCCGGGCGACGAGCCGCCGGCGGGCTTCGTGCGGCGCGACGTCGGCGGGCACCCGACGTGGGTGCGTGACGGCGCGCCCGAACGGGTCGTCTGGGGCGGCGGCGGCCGGGTCTGGACGCTCGTCACGGACGCCCCGGCCAGCGCGGTCGACGAGGTGGTGGCGGCGCTCCCGCACGACGAGGTGCAGGACGACGGGCTGCGGGCGAGGATGGCCCGGGGACTGTCTCGCCTGGGCGGGTGGTTGAACCCCTTCGACTGACCGGACCGCTCCTGACGCGGACTTCACACGCGCCTGGGCACACTGACGGTCCGAGCCGACGGAGGAACGCACGATGACCGACCCCCGCGAGACCGCCGCTGACCGTGCGCGGCTCGACGAGCCGACCGTCGGGGCGGGCCCGGCGTCGCCGCCGCCCGACCCGTGGTGGGCGCGCACCGGCACCGCCGGCGAGGGGCGGAGCGCGCAGCCGGCGTACGGCAGCTACGCGCAGTCGGGCGCACCTCCGGCACCGCCCGAGGACCCGTGGCGCTCGCCCGGCTCGACCGCGGTCTTCGGCACCGGCGCGCCCGCGTGGGGCTACCCGACCGACACCATCGGCCGGCCGGAGGAGCGCGAGCGGCCGCGCCGTCGCGGACTCGGCACCGCGGCGCTCGTGCTGGCGACGGCGCTGCTCGCGGGCGGCGTCGGGGGTGTCGTCGGTGCGCAGACCGCGGTGGACGACGAGCTGCTCGACCCGGGCGCGAGGCTGGGCGGTCCGGGCAGCAGCGTGCCGGCCAACCTCGACCGTGCGCCCGAGTCGGTGGCCGGCATCGCCGCGAGAGTGCTGAAGAGCACGGTCAGCATCGCCGTGCAGGGCGCCGGAGCTCGCGGCACCGGCTCGGGCGTCGTCATCCGCTCCGACGGCTACATCCTCACCAACAACCACGTGGTCTCCGCGGCGGCTGACGGCGGCGAGATCCGCGTGACGTTCGACGACGGCGCCACGCAGCTGCCCGCGCGCATCGTCGGCCTCGACCCGGTCACCGACCTCGCGGTCCTGCGGGTGGACACCGACCGGGAGCTGGAGGCGGCGACGCTCGGGCGGTCCCGCGACCTCGTCGTCGGGGACCCCGTGATCGCCATCGGCTCGCCGCTCGGGCTGTCCGGCACGGTGACCGCCGGCATCGTCAGCGCGCTGAACCGCACGGTCGACGTCCCGGCCGAGGACGGCCAGGGCCGCAACCCGCTGTTCAACGCGATCCAGACCGACGCCGCGATCAACCCCGGCAACTCCGGCGGTGCGCTCGTCAACGCGCGCGGCGAGGTCATCGGCATCAACACCGCCATCGCGACGCTCGGCGGCGGCCCGTTCGGCGGCGAGGGCGGCGGCAGCATCGGCGTCGGGTTCGCCATCCCGATCGACGAGGCGGCGTCCGTGGCGGAGGAGATCATCCGCACCGGCCGCGCGACGCACCCCGCGATCGGCGTCTCGGCGCTGACGGTCGCGGGCGAGCAGGCCGACCGCTCCGGCGCGCTCGTGCAGCAGGTGACGCCCGGGAGCGCCGCAGCCGGCGCCGGTCTCCAGGCGGGCGACCTCATCGTCGCCGTCGACGGTGAGCCGGTCACGAGCGTCGACGAGCTCATCCTGGCGATCCGGCAGCACGAGGTGGGCGACACGGTCGAGATCACCTACGTTCGGGACGGCCAGACGCGCACGGCGGAGGCGACGCTGCAGGACCTCCGCCAGAACTGAGCCGGGCCTACGCTGGTCGGGCCGGCGCCGGCCGGCCTGACGGCGGGGAGAGCTCGTGCTGGGCCTGGGGTGGGGAGAGGTCGGCGTCCTGCTGCTCCTCGCCCTGTTCATCGTCGGGCCAGAGCGGCTGCCCGGACTCGCCGCAGATGCCGGCAAGGCGCTGCGCACCGTCCGGCGTCAGGTCAGGGGGCTCACCGACGACCTCAAGACCGAGCTCGGTCCCGAGTTCGCCGATGTCGACCTGCGGTCGCTGCACCCCAGGACGTTCGTCCAGAAGCACCTGCTCGAGGACGACGACCCGTCGACGTTCGACCTGCTCGGCGGCGACGACGCCCGGTCGAGCGCGGGAGCGCCGCTGCGGCCGGGCGAGCCGGCGCCCTGGGACCCCGACACCACCTGACCCGCTGACCGCGGGCGCTACCCGGACCGGCGGCGGCGCACGGCGTGCGCGGCGGCGAGCAGCACCAGCCCGGCCGGCGCGAGCAGCGCCGGTGCTCCGGTGCGCGGCAGGACGCTCGCCCGCGTCGCGGCGGCGCCGTCGTCGCGCGCGCCCGGCCCCGGCCCCGGGGCCGGCCCCG
>JBKHYE010000035.1:0-5702 GCA_046565705.1 Actinomycetes bacterium | reverse complement strand
AGGTCGGCGAGCGCGTCCAGCCCGGGCTCGTGCACGACGTCGAGCGTAGGCCGACCGGTAACCCCTCGCCGGTCAGACCACGCGGGGTCGGGCTGTCACGACACGACGGTCGACGGCGACTCGACGGCGCGCTGCTGCGGGACCTGCGCGAGCAGCTGCTTGGCGTTGGCGATCGCAGCACGGATGCCACCGCCGAAGCGGGTGACCGCGTCGGCCGTGCGCGGCTCGTCGAGGTGGTCGCGCAGTCCCCGGAGCAGGTTGAGCCGGCACCCCTCGAGCCACGCTGCGAGGTCGGGCTCCGCGGCCCAGTCCTTCTCGGCGCGCATCGTGGTCACCCACCCGGTCAGCCAGTCCAGCGGCCTGCTCGGGTACGGGTTCGGCGGGCAGAGCCGGTTCTTGTCGTCGTCCGATCGGTCGGTGCTCTCGAGGTAGCCGAGCAGCGCGGCGTTGAACGTGGGTGAGCACGTGCGCACCGGCTGGACGGTGAGCGCGCGTGGCGCGAACACGCGACGCGGCGGGCTGCCGCGCAGGCCGATCGCCGCGCAGTCGACGTGCACGGCGTCCGGCGAGGTGCGAAGGGTCCCGCCTTCCAGCCGCAGCTCGCCGCGCCCGACGTGCACGGCGCGGCCGAGCCGCACGACGTCGGGGATGCGGCGGAGCTCGTCGAGCTCGACGTCGCTCACAGTGGCGCAGCGGTACATGCCCGGCAGCACGTCGGGGTCGGTGCGGCGCAGCCGGCCGCAGGCCTCGAGGCGGAGCATGAGGTCGTCGACGTCGCCGGCTGCCGCGACCGCCTCGACCTCGTCGGCGATGCCGCTCATGATGCCGCCGACCTGGTCGAGCGGCTGCCAGCCGGCCCGCTCGTTCAGCCACATGTCGCGCGGTCGCACCCACGTGATGGCGGCGGCGTCGACGCCGTTGCGCAGCAGCCACAGGCACGCGTCGATGCCGGTCTTGCCACCGCCGAGCACGACGAACGACGACGCCGCATCAGCCAGCCTCGCCAGGCCGTTGACCGGGACGACGCGTACGTCGGCGTCCGCGCTGAACGGCGGCACGTGCGTCGACGGCACGTCGGTCTCGAGGAAGGTCGCGTCGACGACGCGTCGCCGCACGTCGACGTCGACTGTGTGACCGGTGACACGCGAGACGAGGCGGTCGCCCGGCTGGTGGTCGTGCTGCCCGAAGAACCGAACCCGACCGGTGGGCAGCAGCACGTCCTCGAGCACGTCGCTGAAGTAGGCGCAGATCTCCGCGGCGCTCGCCAGCTCGTACATGCCGGCGTTCGGCCCGTGCTCGTCGACGCGGTCGTCGCCGAGGCGGGTCGAGGCGACGCCGTAGTTCGCCGACGGCACGTGCAGCCGGACGAACGGGTACGCGTCGTGCCAGTGCCCGCCCGGGGCGTGCCGCCGGTCGACGAGTACGACGTCGGCGTCGGAGTGCGCGACGAGCGCGTCCGCGAACGCCATGCCGGTCGCGCCGGCGCCGACGACGAGGTAGTCGGTCGTGATGCGCGTCATGCGGCGGAACGTACGCGCGAGAGGCGGTGCTGAGAACCCTGAGATCGTCGCCGGCCGTCCCGCCGGCGGCGCTGACAGCAGCCTCACAGCGGCGTCCCAGCGCCGTCCCAACCGCCGGCCAGAACGTGGACGCATCGAGGGCGACGGGCCCTCCAGCACCCCACGGAGCGCGCCATGAAGCACCGCGTCACCAGTCTCGTCCTGACCTCGGCCCTCGGGCTCGGCGGTCTGGCCACCGGCCTCGTCGGGGGCCCCCGCGGTGGCGCTGGCCGCCACTAGCGAGACCTCGCCGGCCGACGCCGTCGGCGACCGCGTCACCCGGATCAAGCAGGCTCTCGCCGACCTCGTGAGCGACGGCACGATCACGCAGGCGCAGGCCGACGAGGTCGCCGCCGCGCTCGCCGAGGAGCTGCCGCGCGGCGGTCCCGGCGGGCACCGGCACGGCGGCCCGGGCAGGCACCTCGCCACCACGGCAGAGGTCATCGGCACCACGGTCGGGGAGCTGCGCGCCGCGCTCGCCGACGGCCAGTCGCTCGCGCAGGTCGCGGAGAGCAACGGCGTCTCGCGCGACGACCTCGTCGCCGGTCTCGTCGCCGAGGCACAGCAGCACCTGGCCGAGCACGTCGCCGACGGCGACATCACCCAGGAGCAGGCCGACGAGCGCCTGGCTCGCATCACGGAGCGGATCGAGCGGCTCGTCGACCGCGAGGGTCTGCCGGTGCGCGGCGAGCGCCCGGAGCCCCCGGCCGACGAGTCGGCGACGACGGAGCCGAGCGCGCTGACCGGCTGAGCGCGCGGCGAGGGGCTCGGCCGCCCGGCCGGGCCCCTCGTCGTGCCCGGCCGTGGACGGGGTACACGACGGCCGTGCAGGTCGCCGCGACCGGTCGATGGACCGACGAGGACGCCGTCCGCCACCCCGCCGGGGAGGTGCACGGCTGGCGCCCGGGGCAGAACGCGACGGTCTGCGGGCTGCAGCTGTCGCGCTCGCGCCTCGAGCGCTTCCCCGACGTCTCGTGGTTCGACGTGCAGCCGGAGTCCGGCGGGCGCGCCGACGCAGTGCAGGCGGTCTGCCCGCGCTGCGCCGCCGCGGCCGGTCGCCGTCGCAAGGACCGCGGCTGGACGCGGGACGACCCGCGCCCGTAGCCGGCAGACGCCGAGCAGCGTGGCCGTCCGGCCCGGCGCCTGTCCGGCGAACGGCCAGGCAGGATGGCGCGGTGCCGATCGACGTCGCCCGCGTGCGCTCCTGGTTCCCCGCTCTCGCCGCAGGCGTCGCCCACTTCGACGGCCCGGGCGGCTCGCAGACACCGGTGCAGGTCGCCGGCGCCGTCGCGCGGGCGATGACCTCAGGCGTCGCCAACCGCGGCACCGTGACCGCGGCCGAGCAGCGCGCCGAGCAGATCGTGGCCGACGCCCGGCAGGCGGTGGCCGACCTGCTCGGGGCGGACCCCCGTGGTGTGGTGTTCGGGCGGTCGATGACGCAGCTGACCTACGACCTCTCGCGCGCGATGGCGAAGACGTGGTCGCCCGGTGACGAGGTCGTCGTCACGCGGCTCGACCACGACGCGAACGTGCGGCCATGGGTGCAGGCGGCCGAGACGGTCGGCGCGGTCGTGCGCTGGGCCGAGCCGGACCGCGAGACAGCCGAGCTGCCGGTCGACGCGGTCAGCGCACAGCTGACCGACCGCACGCGCGTCGTCGCGGTGACCGGTGCGTCGAACCTGCTCGGGACCCGGCCGGACCTGCCGGGCATCGCAGCGGCGGTGCACGACGGGGGTGCGCTGCTGTACGTCGACGGCGTGCACCTGACGCCGCACGCCGCCGTCGACCTGCAGGCGCTCGGTGCGGACCTGTTCGCGTGCTCGCCCTACAAGTTCTTCGGGCCGCACCACGGCGTCGTCGCGGCGTCGCCCGTGCTGCTGGAGACGCTGCACCCCGACAAGCTGCTGCCGTCGACCGACGACGTGCCCGAGCGGTTCGAGCTCGGCACGCTGCCGTACGAGCTGCTGGCCGGCACGACCGCGACCGTCGACGTCATCGCCGACCTCGACGCCGACGCCTCGGGTGACCGGCGGTTGCGCGTGCTCGCGTCGATGGCGGCGGTGGAGGAGCACGAGGACGCGCTGCTGCAGGTGCTGCTGGATGGGCTGCGGAGCCTCGACGGCGTCGTCCTGCACGGCGCCCCCGCGCGTCGGACGCCGACCGTGCTCTTCTCGGTCGAGGGCCGCACCCCGCGCTCGGTGTACGAGCACCTGGCGACGTGCGGCGTGAACGCCCCGGCCGGCAGCTTCTACGCGATCGAGGCGTCGCGGTGGATGGGCCTCGGCGACGCAGGCGGCGTGCGCGCCGGCCTCGCCCCGTACACCGACGTCGACGACGTGCAGAGACTGCTGGACGGCGTCGCGGAGCTCTGCCGGTGACCCGGGCGGTGCTCGTGACCGGCGGGTCGCGCGGTATCGGGCGAGCCGTCGCGCAGCGGTTCGCCGACTCCGGAGACCGCGTCGCGGTGCACTACGGCCGCCGCCGTGATGATGCCGAGCAGACGCTCGCGTCGCTGACCGGCGACGGCCACGTGCTGGTGAGTGCCGACCTGGCGGACGGCGACGCCGCGCGCCGGCTCGTCGACGACGCCGCGCGTGCGCTCGGCAGCCTCGACGTGCTCGTCAACAACGCCGGTGTCTTCGTGGCACACCCGCCGGCGACGTCGTCCTGGGAGCACTGGCAGTCGGTGTGGTCGCAGACGGTCGCGGTCAACCTCACGGCGGCGGCGCACGCGACGTTCGCCGCTGTGCCGCACCTGCAGCGGACGCGCGGCGCCGTCGTCAACGTCTCGAGCCGCGGCGCGTTCCGCGGCGAGCCGCAGTGCCCGGCGTACGCCGCGTCCAAGGCGGGGCTCAACGCCTTCGGCCAGTCGATGGCGGTGGCGCTGGCGCCGCTCGGCATCGGCGTCGCAACGGTGGCGCCCGGCTTCGTCGAGACCGACATGGCGCGCGAGGTGCTCGACGGGCCTGAGGGCGATGCAGTCCGCGCGCAGTCGCCGTTCGGCCGCGTCGCGCGGGCCGACGAGGTGGCGGCCGCCGTCTTCTGGCTGGCGTCGGTGGAGGCGCGGTTCGCGAGCGGCACGATCGTCGACGTGAACGGGGCGTCGTACCTGCGTAGCTGACCACCCTGTCGAGCCGCGAAGCGGTGCGCCAGACTGCGGCCACGACCTCGACCCGTGGAGGCACGCGTGACGACCTACCTGGTGACCGGCGGCACGGGCTTCCTCGGGCGCAACCTGCTCGAGCGGCTCGTGCGCCGCGACGACGCGCGGGTGCTCGTGCTCGTCCGCGCGGCGTCGGTCGGACGGCTCGAGGCGCTGGCCAGCCGGCTCGACGGCGGCGAGCGCATCGAGCCGCTCGTCGGCGACATCCGCGAGGACCGGCTCGGGCTCTCGAGCAAGCGGCTCACCGAGCTGCGCGACACGGTCGACCACGTCGTGCACCTCGCGGCGCTCTACGACATGACCGCGGACGCCGCCGACAACGACGAGCTCAACATCGGTGGCACGCGCCGGGTCGTCGACGTCGCGCGGCGCATCCGCGCCGGTGTGCTGCACCACGTGTCGTCGATCGCGGTCGCGGGCGAGCACAGCGGCATCTTCACCGAGGACATGTTCGACGAGGGCCAGCACCTGCCCTCGCCGTACCACGCGACGAAGTTCGAGGCCGAGCGCATCGTGCGCGAGCAGGACGACGTGCCGTGGCGCGTGTACCGGCCGGTCGTCGTCGTCGGCGACAGCCGCACCGGCGAGATGGACAAGGTCGACGGCCCCTACTACTTCCTGCCGCTGCTCACGAGCATCGGCGAGCTGCCTGCCGTCGGGCGCCTGCCGCTGGTGCTGCCCGACCTCGGCGACACCAACGTCGTGCCGGTCGACCACGTCGCCGACGCGATGGACGCGCTGATCCACGCGCCCGGGCTCGACGGCCGTGCCTTCCACCTCGCCCACCCGCGCATGCGGCCGCTGCTCGACGTGTACAACGCCCTGGCCGGTGCCGCCGGGGCGCCACGGGTGGCGCTCGGGCTGAGCCGCCGGCTGCTGCCGCCGGCCAGGGGGGCGCTGCAGCTGGCCGCCCGCCTGCCGGGCGTCTCGACGGCCGCCGAGCTCACCGCCGCCCGGCTCGGCATCCCGCCGTCGGTGCT
>JBKHYE010000034.1:0-20028 GCA_046565705.1 Actinomycetes bacterium | reverse complement strand
GAACCGCCGGCACGGCCTGCGCCCCCGCCGCCACCGGCCGCCCGCACGCTGTCCCGTCCGGTGCGCCCGCCGGCGCAGACAGGGCGCTCGCACCGCCCGCAGCGCGCGCCTCGTCGCAGCCTGAAGGAGCTCGCCGGCCGCCACGGCGCCGACGTCGGGCTGGTCCTGCTCGCGCTGCTCGTCGCTGTCCTGATCCTGGCAGCACTGTCACGCTGACGCCGGGTTGTCCGCATTGCGTCGGACGTCCTCGTCCGAACGGCTCGACTCGCCGCCCGACCGGGTGTGGACGCCTTCTCCCGACGGTCGCCGTGGTGCACAGTCCGGCCACCGGGCGGAGCCACCGCCCCCCAACCGCCGGGGGCGGCCGATGACCACCGAGGACGGCCCGGTCGTGCTCCGCGTGCTGCACGTCGAGGACAACGCGCAGATGAGGCACTGGCTCGAGATCGTGGTCGACGGCGTCGACGACCTGACGGTCGTGGGGGCGGCGGCGGACGGGCGCGACGGCGTCGAGCTGGCGGCCGAGCTGCGCCCCGACGTCGTCGTGCTCGACAACTCGATGCCGACGATGGACGGGCTCGACGCGCTGCCGCTGATCCGCCAGGCCGCGCCGGAGGCGCGCGTCGTCATGTGGTGCAACGACCCCGACGTGCGCGACCAGGCGCTGGAGCGCGGCGCCGTCGAGCTCGTCGACAAGGCCGAGCCGGTCGAGCGGCTCCTCGAGGTCATCCGGGCGTGAACAGGCGTTAACCTCCGGTCGTGGACTTCAGCATCACGCCCGAGCAGGAGCAGCTCTACGCCTCGATGAAGCGCCTCGCCCAGCAGGTGGTGGCGCCCGGGGCGGCCCAGCGCGACAAGGACGGCCGCTGGGACCCGGACATGTGGAAGCGGCTCGCCGAGGCGGGCGTCGCCGGCATGCCGATCCCGGAGGAGTACGGCGGGTCGGGCGGCTCGATCCTCGACTGCTGCCTGGTCAACGAGGCGCTCGGCGAGGGCGGCCACGACGGCGGTCTCGGGCTCAGCCTCGGTGCGCACTGGGTCATCGGCGCCGTCCCCATCTGGCTGCACGGCAGCGAGGAGCTCAAGCGCCGCTGGCTGCCCGGGCTGTGCGACGGCTCGCTGATGGGCGCGTGGGCGTCGACCGAGCCCGAGGCCGGCAGCGACTCCGGCGGCATCCGCACCACCGCCGTGCGCGACGGTGACCACTACGTGCTCAACGGCACGAAGATCTTCATCACCAACGGGCCGATCGCCGACGTCTGCAACGTCCTCGCAAAGACGGACAAGGGGCCGACGGCGTTCGTCGTCGACACGAGGACGCCGGGCTTCGTCGTGGGCCGTGAGCTCGACAAGCTCGGCTGCCGGTCGAGCCCGACGGCCGAGATCCACCTGCAGGACTGCCGGGTCCCGGCCGAGAACGTGCTGTCGGTCGAGGGCGAGGCGCTGTGGCGCGTGGCGTTCGAGTGCTTCGACTGGGAGCGCACCGTCATGCTCGCCGGGATCATCGGCGGGATGCGCAGCACGATCGACACGTGCATCCGCTACGCCAAGGAGCGCGAGCAGTTCGGCAAGCCGATCGCGCACTTCCAGGTGATCGCGCACAAGCTCGCCGACATGGAGATCAACTACCAGGTCTGCCGGAACGCGGTCTACAAGGCGGCCTGGCTCAAGCAGGAGGGCAAGGAGCACATGATCGAGGCCAGCGTCGCCAAGGCGCTGGTCGGGCGACTGTCGGTGGAGAACGCGCTGGAGGCGGTCCAGATCCACGGCGGCTACGGCTACCTGCGTGACTTCCCGGTCGAGCGCGCGCTGCGCGACGCCAAGCTGGCGTCGATCGGCGGCGGGACGACCGAGATCCAGAAGCTCATCATCAGCCGGACGCTGCTGGCCTGACGCCGGAGTCGTCCGAACGGCCGAAGCGGACCGGTCCCCAAGGACCATTGAGGAACGCGGCGGGACCCGCCATGCTGGCGTGCATGAACGACGCGACGCTGCTGGTGCTGTTCATCGCGAACGCCTGCGCGATCGTCGGTCTTGTCGTGCTCGCCGTGCGGGGCTTCAGCCACAAGGACTACTCGCGCTACATCCCGCCGCTCGTGATCGACCTGCGCGACGACGTCGAGCCGCACGACGAGGTGCACGTCCCCGCGCAGCGCGCCGCGCTGGACGACCTGCGCATGCGCCGGCCGCACACGGTCTCGCCCGACTAGACCTCCATAGGGTGGCCGGATGAAGGCCACTCTGCTGCTGTGCGACTACGCCCAGGTCGCGGGCGGCAAGCTCACCGCGGTCGGCGCCGGCTGGACGTTCACCTCGCCGGTGACGACGCACGCCGTCGGCATCCTGCTCGACGTGCCGTGGGACCTCGCCAACGTGCGGATGTCGTGCGGCTCGAGCTGCGCGACGCCGACGGCCACCCGGTCACCCAGCCGGGGCCCGACGGTCCCGTACCGGTCCTGGCGGTCGGCGAGATCGAGGTCGGCCGCCCGGTCGGGACGCCGCCCGGCACGCCGATCCCGGTCTGCATCGCGATCCCGGTGCACGGCGTCGTGCTGCGGCCGTCGTCGCGCTACGTGTGGGAGTTCTCGGTCGACGGCAAGACCCGCGACGAGTGGGTCCTGCGCTTCGGCACCCGCGCCGCCTGACGAATTCGCTCGGGCGAGACTGGGTGCATGAGCTCTCCCGCCGACGAGCAGCAGCCGACGACGCCGCGCCTGCACGCCGCGCTCGAACCGCTGTCGTTCCTCGTCGGCACCTGGCGCGGGCACGGCGTCGGCGGCTACCCGACGATCGAGGAGTTCCGCTACGAGCAGGAGGTCGTGTTCTCGCACGACGGCCGGCCGTTCCTGCACTACGCCACGCGCTCGTGGATCGTCGACGACGCCGGCGACCGCGTGCGGCCGGCGGCGTCGGAGGTCGGGTGGTGGCGACCCGGCGCCGAGCCGCGCAGCGTGGAGGTGATGCTCGCGCACCACACCGGCGTCGTGGAGGTCTACGTCGGCGAGGCGTCGTTCACGAAGGTCGAGATCGCGACCGACGTCGTCGCGCGGACGACGACGGCCAAGGACGTCGGCGGGTTCCGGCGCCTGTACGGGCTCGTCGGGGACGGGCCGGAGCGCGATCTCGCGTACGCGATCGACATGGCCGCCGTCGGGCAGCAGCTGCAGCCGCACCTGTCGGCGCGGCTGCAGCGGGTCGGCTGAGGGCTACTGCGGCAGGCGGTAGGCGATCAGCAGCGATGTCGCGTACCTGTGCTCCATACCGTGGCTCGCCGGGTTCGAGGTGCACGAGTACACGGAGTCCTCGACGTCGACGGCCGCGGTGCACCAGATGCCGACGCCGCGGTAGCCGCGCTCGAGGTCGGCGTCGTCGATGGTGCAGCGGTGGACGAGCATCGTCCCGCCGGTGGCGCCCTCGACCGGGTCGGCGCACGCGGTGGCGGACTCGGTGCTGCACTCGCGCGACGCGTCGAGCACGACGTAGCCCCCGCGGGCGTGCTCCTTCTCGACCTCCATGCCGGAGAAGCCCTGGAAGATCATCGCGTCGTGGTAGACGGGCGCCGGCACGGTGATCGCGAACGCACCGGTCTCGAAGACCTGAGTCCACAGCACCTTCCCAGTCGCGCGGTCGAGCGCCGCGACCTACGGGACGAGGCGTTCCACGGCTTCGGCGGCCGGCGCAACGCGACCGAGCAGCGCGGTGAGCACTTCTACAACTGGCTCGAGGGGTTCGCTCAGCGGCCGGAGGAGTTCGAGGAGGTCGCCGAACTGCCGACCGTGCCGCTGACCTACCAGTTCCCCACCGGCGCGCAGAGCACCTACTACCCGCGATCGCGCAGCCGCTGTGGTGGCACCACCCCGAGGACGCCGAGGCGCGGGTGCAGCAGCAGCAGTGGATGCTCGGCCCGGACGTGCTGGTCGCGCCGGTGGTCGAGCCGGGCGCGACGTCGCGCGAGGTGTACTTCCCGGCCGGTTGCTGGCAGCACGCGGAGACCGGTGAGGTGTTCGAGGGCACGCGCACCGCGACGGTCGACGCGCCGTTGGCGTCGCTGCCGCACTTCTTCCGCTGCGGCGTCGACGGGTTCGACGGCGCGCTGCAGCGGCTCGTCGGCTCCCCCGGACAGGCGCCGACGCACCAGGCGCTCACGGACCAGGCGACGACGGTGGCTGCCCGCGCGCTGCCGCGGACGGGCGGCGCCCTCGTGCTGCCCGCGCTCGTGCTGCTCGGCGCGGCGGTCGTCCTGCGGCGCCGTCGCGCCTGAACGCGTGCCTCGCGGCGCACGGGGCACACCAGGGGGCACCTGCCCCCGGAGGTGACCCCATGGCCGAGCTCCTGATCCCGCTCGCGGCCTTCCTCGCGTTCACCGTTCTCGGCCTGCTCGTCGCCGTCGCGCTGGCACCGCCGCAGCGGACGCCCGCGCGCGTCGTCGTGCGCGAGAGGGACCCGTACCGCCGTCACTGACGCCACGCCGCGTGCGCCTGCGCGTGATCATGGTGCGGCGCCTGCCACGTGCACGCGTGCGCCCTGCACCTTGATCACGCGGTCGTCGGAACCCCCGACCTAGGCTCGGGCGGGTGCCTGCCCCCGAGCGCACGTTCCGCGACGGCGCCCGCGCCGGACTTCCCTACGCGGGGGCGTCCGGCGTGCTCGCGCTGTCGTTCGGCGTCGTCGCCACGGACGTCGGAGTGCCTGCCGTCGCGGCGATCGTGATGTCCGCGGTGGTGTTTGCCGGCTCGGCGCAGTTCGCCTCGATCGGCATCCTCGCGGCCGGCGGCGGGGTCGGCGCTGCGGCGGCCGCCGCGGCGCTGATGAACTCGCGGTTCGTCCCGATGGGCTTCGCCGTCGGGCCGTCGCTCAGGGGCAGCCGGGTCCGGCGCGCGCTCGAGGGCCAGGTCATGGTCGACAGCTCCTGGGCGATGGCGGCCAACGGCGACGGCACCTTCGACCGCCGCTACATGTTCGGGCACACCGCGGTGCAGTACGTCGGCTGGGTGCTGGGCACGACGCTCGGCGTCGTGGCGCCGTCGATGGACGCCCGCACCTTCGGGCTCGACGCCGTCTTCCCGGCGTTCTTCCTCACCATCCTCGGCGGCGAGGTTCGCGACCGGCTGCGGCTCGGCGTCGCGCTCGCCGGCGGTGCGATCGCGCTGGCGCTCGTGCCGGTCGCGCCGCCGGGGGTGCCGGTGCTCGTCGCGTCGCTGGCGGCGCTCGTCGGGCTGCGGACGCCGGTGCCCGGCACCGAGCGGACCGACGGCGCCGGCCCGGCCATCGAGGGGTCGCCGTCGTGAGCGCCCGCGCCCTCGGAGCGCCGTCGTGAGCAGCGGAACCGTCTGGCTCGTCATCGCGCTCGCCGCGCTGACCACCGTCGTCACCAAGGGCGTCGGGCCGGCGGCCACCGGCTCGCGCGAGCTGCCGGCACCCGCCGTGCGCGTCGTCGTCCTGCTCGCCGCACCGCTGCTCACCGCGCTGGTCGTCACGAACGCGCTCGCCGACGGGCAGGAGCTGCGCGTCGGCGCGGACACCGCCGGCGCCGTCGCCGCCGCGCTGCTGGTGTGGCGGCGGGCGCACGTCGTCGTGGTGGTCGTGGTGGCTGCGGCGGTGACGGCCCTGCTGCGCGCTCTCGGGTAAGAGCACCGTCACGCGATCGCCACACAACCGCACAGCGGTGCAAGGCGTCGTCACTCGGGGAAGTGGCGAGACCTACCGGCGGACGGTGAGAGGAGCACGCCGTGGCCGACGACGACGCACGATCGACCAGCCCGAGCAGCACGAGCGGCACCGCGACGGAGGGCGAGAGCGCCTTCTGGACGTGGATCCTGCCGGTGATGAGCTTCCTCGTCGGCGTCGCGCTGGCGGGGTTCCTCTTCTTCCTGTTCTTCGCCGACGACGACGACGGCAGCGACGAGCTGCTGCCCCAGCGGACGCCGACGCCGACGCCCACGGCCGACGAGGAGGACCAGCTCGTCGTCCGCGTGCCGGCGTCCTGCGTCGAGGCGGCGGAGGCGGCGAACACCGTCGCCTCGGCTCTCGGCGACGTCGCCAACGCCGTCCGCGACCTCGACGCCCGGGAGGTGCAGCGGACGCTCGACACCGTGCAGCAGCTGCAGCCGGACGTGGAGCGCGTCTCGCAGGAGTGCCTCGACATCGCGGCCGACGCCGAGATCATCACGCCGAGCCCGTCGGTGTCCCCGACGCCGTCTCCGTCATCCTGACGACATGAGTCGGCGGGTCGACACCGCGGTGGCGGTGTGGGTGGTCCTCTGGCTGCTGCTCGGGCTGTGGACCGGCATGGAGGTCTGGCGGCTGTCCGACCTGACGGTCACCGTCGAGGACAGCGGCTACGCGATCGACAACGCGGGGCGGGCCCTCGTGTCGCTGGACGCCGTCCCGGTCGTCGGTGACCGGTCGGCCGAGATCGGCATGCAGGTGCGCGAGAACGCGGCGGACATCGTCGGCGACGCGCAACGGGCGCGGGACTCGTTCCGCCGGCTCGCCGTGCTGCTCGGCGTCGTCGTGGCGCTGGTGCCGTCGGTGCCGATCGTGCTGCTTCGCGTCGTGGTGCGCCGCACGATCCTACGCGCGGCGTGACGCATGGCGCGGCGGCGACGGGGGGAGCGCCGCCGCGCGGACGGCCGGCGCGGGTTCTGGGGCGGGTACGCGACCGTCGTCGTCAAGCTGCGCTGGCTGATCATCGCGTTCTGGATCGCCGTCACCGCGACGCTGCTGTCCCTGCCGACGCCGTCGACCGACGCCGGTGACCTCGGTGGCTTCGGCAGCGACAACCCGGCGATCGAGGCCGAGCTCCGCTCGTTCGAGATCTTCGGCGTGCCGCTGCTCAGCCGCGTCGTCGTCGTGCAGCACGACCCCGATGGGCTGTCGGCGTTCGCGCAGGCCGAGGCGGTGCTGCGCGCCGTCGCGCTGACGCAGGGCGCCTACGACACCGCCATCCTCGGCGCGCTCCCGGTGCCGAACACCTTCGGCGTCACGCCCGGGGCCACGACCGACGGCACGACGTTCCTCACCTACCTGTTCCTCGACCCGCGCTCGAGCTTCGGCTACCAGACCGCCGTCGCCGAGCAGTGGGCCGAGAAGCACCTCACCGACCCCGACGACGCCTACATCGGCGTCACCGGGTCGGTGCCGGCGCGTGCCGCGCAGGCCGAGATCGTGCAGCACGAGCTGCACACGCTCGAGCTCGTGACGGTGCTCGCCGTGCTGCTGATCGTCGGCGTCACCTTCCGGTCCGTCGTGGCGCCGGTCATCACCCTGCTCACGGCGGGCAGCGCGGTGCTCGTGACGCTCGGCGTCGCAGGACGCGTCGCGGAGCTGCTCGGCGTCTCGATCCCGCCCGACCTGAGGCCGCTCATCGTCGCGCTGCTGCTCGGGGTCGTCACCGACTACTGCATCTTCTTCCTGTCCGGGCTGCGGCACCAGATCGCCTCCGGCGCAGGGCGTCTCGACGCCGCGCGGGCGGCGACCAAGGACTTCGCGCCGATCGTCGCCGTCGCCGGCCTCACCGTCGCGACGGGTACCGGGACCCTGATCGTGGCGGAGTCGGCGCTGTTCCGAGGGTTCGGCCCCGGCATGGCGCTGACCGTCTTCGTCGGCATGGCCGTCGCAGTGACGCTGGTCCCGGCGCTGATGGCGATCGTCGGCGGCCGGGCGTTCTGGCCGGCGCCGCCCACGCCGACCAACGGCCGCGACCCGGTGCCGTCCGTCGTCACGCGCGCGGTGACCCGCCCGCTGACGGCCGCGCTCGTCGCGCTCGGCTGCTTCGTGGTGCTGGCCCTGGCCGCGATGCCGTTGACGCGGCTGGACCTCGGCCTCGGCTTCGTGCAGTCGCTGCCGAGCGACGAGCCGGCGTCGCGCGCGGCGGGTGCCGCCGCAGAGGGCTTCGCGCCGGGGATCCTGTCGCCGACGGAGATCCTGATCGAGGCCGACGGCATCACGCGCGAGCGCAGCGAGCTGCGCGAGCTGGGCGAGATCCTCCAGCGGCAGCCAGGCGTGGCCGACGTGCTGGGGCCCGGCGACGCGCCGCCGATCGGCGAGTTCAACGTGCTGCTCGCCCGGTCCGGCGACGCCGCGCGCTTCCTCGTCGTCCTCGACAGCGAGCCGCTCGAGGCGACCGCGATAAACGCCATCGAGCAGCTCCGCCAGCGGATGCCGGCGCTGCTCGGCGTCGCCGGCCTTCGCGACGCCCGCGTGAGCATGGCCGGGGACACGGCGCTGGCCGAGGGCATCGTCGCTGAGACGAGCAACGACCTGCTGCGCATCAGCGTCGCGGCACTGGCGGCGAACCTGTTCATGCTCGTGGTGTTCCTGCGTGCGCTCGTGGCGCCGCTGTACCTGCTTGCGACCAACCTGCTCGCGCTGTGCGCGACGCTCGGCGTGACGGTGTGGGTGTTCCAGGACCTGCTCGGCCAGGAGGGGCTGACGTTCTACGTGCCGTTCGCGGCCGCTGTGCTGCTCGTCTCGCTCGGGTCCGACTACAACATCTTCGCCGTCGGGCACATCTGGTCGCTGGCGTCGCGACGACCGCTACGGCAGGCGATCGCGGTGGCCGTTCCGCAGTCGACGCGGGCGATCACCTCGGCCGGCGCGGCGCTGGCGGTCAGCTTCGGGCTGCTGGCGCTGGTGCCGCTGCGGCCGTTCCGCGAGCTGGCGTTCGCGCTGGCGTTCGGCATCGTGGTCGACGTGCTGATCGTGCGGGCGCTGCTCGTGCCCTCGCTGCTCACCGTCGTCGGGCCGGTGAGCGGGTGGCCGTCGAAAGCGCTGCGGCGGCGGCGCGTCGTCGGCGACCGGCCCGAGGACCAGTTCGGGGAGCAGCTCAGCCGGTCAGGGTGATCCGCGCGGTGAGGCGCCGCACTAGGGCGCGCGGTCGTCGTCGAGCAGGGACTCGTCGTCGTACGACTGGTCGACGACGATCACCGACGCGCAGTAGGCGCACCGCCCGGAGCCGCGGCACGAGTGGCACCGGCCGGTGCGGGCCTCGGTGTTGGCGGCGCCCGTGCCGGAGCAGATCCAGCAGGTCGCGCTGCCGAGGCAGCCGTCGCACAGTGCGCTCACGCGCGCAGAGAACCACCGGACGGGCCGGGACGTCTACCCCCGTACCGGGACACAACGCCTCGACACGTAGTCCGTTCGCCAAGATCAGCATCGGCCGATCGCACACGAAACGCACCGGGACGGCTGCTATCGGGACCGCCGTCCGACACGGCAGACTGGCGCATGACGACCGGCCGCTCCTGCGCAGCCGGCGCCGCATGCGCTGGACCCCGCGTGCGGCGGGCCCTCGACGTGCCAGGCAGGACCCTCGGTACGGCGTGTCGAACCTGCCGGCAGGACCGGGGTCGGCTGGAGAGGCGAGCGACGTGACGTGGCGTGAGGCGCGTCTGCTCGCCGACCCGAGAGTCCGGGTCGTCGTCGCCGTGCCGCTGCTCGTCGCGTTCGTCTACGCCTGGCCGGCCATCGGCGGGGCGCTCGGCACCGAGGCGGTCGACCTGGCGCTCCGTGTCGTCGCCGTCCTCGTCGTCAGCACGCTGGCAGCTCGCCGGGTCAGCGCCGCGGAGAACGGCGAGGCGGCGTCGTGGACGGCCGTCGTCGTCGCGACGCAGGTGCTGGCGCCGCTGTGGATCGTGCAGCTGCTCGCGCTCGGCACCGACGTCTCGCCGCCGTCGCAGACGCTCAAGACCGTCGCGCACACCACCGTCGCCGCGCTGCTCGCCGCCGCGCTGTACGGACTGAGCACGACCCGGGCGACGGCGTCGGCTCGGCGCGTCGTCGAGGCCGGCGCGCTCTGGTGCGCCGGCGTGCTCGTCGTCTGGCTGGCCGTGCAGCTCACCGGCCTGCCCGACGACGCCGGCGCGCGGGTCACCCTCGTCGCTGCCGCGGTTCTCGCGGGAGCGGGTGCGCACGCCGTCCTGCAGCGCGACGCCGGCTGGACCGCGCTCGGCGTCGGCGCGCTGGTCGTCGCCGCGGCGCTGGTGCAGGAGGCGGCGGGCGGGGAGCAGCTCTGGGTCGGCGCCACCTGGTGCGTCGGGCTCGCGCTGATCGCGGTGGCCGCGGCGGTCGGCCGGCTGGTGCCCGGCAGCGTCGGGGTCGACGTCGCGCGGTTCGCGCCGTACGGGCTGCTCGCCGTCGCCCCGGTGCTGGCGGTGTCCGGGCTGATCCGGCCCGACGACGTCGTCGCGACCGAGATCGCGCTCGCCGTGCTCGTGGCGCTGCTCGTGCTGATCGCGGTGCGGCAGCAGCTGCTCGTGATCGAGCACCGCAGCGAGATGCTGACTCTCGCCCAGGAGCGGTCGTCGCTGGAGCACCGGGCCTTCCACGACGACCTCACCGAGCTCGCCAACCGGGCGCTGTTCCTCGACCGGCTCGAGCACGCGCTGGCGCTGCACCGTCGCCACCGCCGGCCGCTCACCGTGCTGTTCGGCGACCTCGACGGCTTCAAGGCCGTGAACGACCGCTACGGCCACCACGTCGGCAACGAGGTGCTGCGGGCCGTCGCCGAGCGGCTGAGCGGGTGCATGCGGCCGTCGGACACCGTCGCCCGGCTGTCCGGCGACGAGTTCGCGGTGCTGCTCGAGGACGACGCCGACGCGCTCGCCGTCGTCGCCCGCGTGCAGGCGATCATGAACGAGCCGCTGCGGGTCGGCGAGCACGAGGTCGACGTCACGATGAGCATCGGCACGGCGTCCGTCGGGGCGGCCGACCCGACACCGGCCGCCGCCGACCTGCTGCGGCAGGCCGACGAGCGCATGTTCGAGCGCAAGCGCATGCGCGCCCGCGGCCGGGAGCACCTCGTCATGCCGACGGCGCCGCGGCTGTCGCTCAGCCTGCGCGAGGCCCTGCCGGGGGCGCTGGAGAGCGGCCAGATCTCGGTCGTCTACCAGCCGCTGGTCGACCCGGTGACCGGCGCGGTCGAGGGGCTCGAGGCGCTGGCGCGGTGGCGGCACGACGGCGTGCACGTCGCGCCGCCGGTGTTCGTGGGCGTCGCTCGCGAGCTCGGCCTGCTCGGGCGGCTGACGCTGCTGGTGGCCGAGGACGCGTGCACGCAGCTGCGGCGCTGGGGCAAGGCGCTGGGTCACGACCGGCTCTCCGTGGCGGTGAACATCGAGCCCGACCAGCTCGAGGACGTCGCGCTGCACGCCGAGCTCGGCGCGCTGCGGCGGCGCTACGGGCTGCGGGCCGGTCAGCTCGTGCTCGAGGTCGCCGCCGACGACGTGCTGCACGACCCGACGCTGGTCGAGCGCGCCAGCCGCACGCTGGCCGAGCAGGGGACCCCGCTGTCGCTGTCGCACCTGCACGAGCCCGGGATCGCGGTGCTGCACCGGCTCTCGCTCGCGGCGGTGAAGGTCAACCGCGGCGAGCCTGGTGACGACGCCGGCCAGGAGCGGCTGCTGCGCGCGCTCAAGGGCGTCGGGCGGGAGCTGGACGTCGGCGTCGTCGTCGAGGGCGTGGACCGCTCGGAGGAGCTGACGGTGCTGCGGCGGCTCGGCGGCGTGCTCGCGCAGGGCTTCGCGGTGGCGCGGCCGTCGACCGCCGCGGACATGGACGGCGTGCTCGCCACCGGTGTGCCGACCGTCGAGGAGCGTTGACAGGGCGGCTTACAGGTGGGACACCTGTGACAACTGCGACCAGGGGGACAGTGTGGACGAGCCGGAGAACGGCATCGACCTCGCTGCGCTCGAGGCCAACCCGGAGCTGCGGCGGGTGCGCCACGCCGCCTGGCGGGCCGAGCAGGCGTACACCCGGGCGCGGGCGCTGGTGTTCGACGTCCGCGAGCCCGGCGACGACAGCCCGCTGACCGCGGAGCAGCAGCAGGCGCTCGACGACCTCGACGAGGCCGAGCGGACGCTGGACAAGGCACGGCGGGCGATGCACGGCTCGCGCCGCGACTGACGCCGGAACCGCCTGGAGCCCTCCCCGCGGTTTCGCTGGTCGCACCCGCCCGCCGCCTGGAGCCCTCCCGACGGTTTCAGCCCGCTCGGCAACCGCCGGGAGGGCTCCGGCGGGGCGGGTGGAGGGCCTCGGGCGGTTTCGGGGCGCTCGGCAACCGCCGGGAGGGCTCCGGGCGGTCAGGGGGTCGAGGCGCGCGGACGTGTCGGTGGCGCGGGCGCGACCTACCGCTAGGTGCTGCGGGGTCTGTGGCTGGCTGTGCGGGCGGCTCGGCCCGACGTCGTCCACCTGGAGGGCCCGGCACCCTCGACCGGTGCGGCGACGCGAGGACGCGCGCCCGCGTCGCACTGACTCGTGCGCGGCCGACGGTGCGCCCGCCGGAGTGAACGAGGAGGCGGCGACTTACTCTGACGGGACGGCACGCGATGGGCGCGACCGACGGGAGCAAGGGTGGCGAACGACGACCGCGTCGCCCGCGCAGTGGCGTGGCTCCTGGCCAAGTCGCACCTGATGCGCCCGGGAGCACTGGCCGCAGCGGCGGACGAGGCGGTCCGCATCGCCGGCGGGCTCGGCTGTCGCGTCTACCTCGTGACGCGTGACCAGCGGTCACTGGTCGCTCTCCCCGCCCCCAACGTCGACCCGGACGCGGCGCCGATGACGGTCGACGGAACGGTCGCCGGGCGCGCCTACCGCGACACCGACGTGATGGCCAGTGCCGACGGCGCGCGGCTGTGGCTCCCGCTGCTCGACGGCACCGAGCGACTGGGCGCGCTCGAGGTGCTCGTGGACGCCGGCGAGGCCGACGGCCTCGGCGACACGTTCACGCCGCTCGCCTCGCTGGTCGCCGAGCTCGTCGTGAGCAAGGGCCAGTACACCGACACGTTCGAGCGGACGCGGCGGGCCGTGCCGATGGGCGTGCCGGCCGAGCTGCTGTGGCGCCAGCTGCCGCCGATGACGTTCGGCACCGACCGGTTCGTCGTCACCGCGCAGCTCGAGCCCTGGCAGGAGATCGGCGGCGACGCGTTCGACTACAGCATCGACGGCGACGTCCTGCGGCTGGCGGTGTTCGACGCGATGGGGCACGGGCTCGGTGCAACGCTGATGGCCGGCGTCGCGCTCGCCGTCTACCGGAACTGCCGGCGCGACGGCCGGAGCCTCGTCGAGACGGCCGAGGTGGCCGATCGCGTGCTGGCGGCCCAGTTCGGCGACGAGAGCTTCGTGACCGCCGTGCTTGCCGAGCTGGACGTCACCGACGGCACGTTCAGCACGCTGTCCGCCGGGCACCCCGCGCCGCTGCTCGTGCGCGACGGCAAGGCCCTCGGCGAGCTCGACACCGACCCGGGACTTCCGCTGGGGTTCGGCAGCCGCGACGACGTCGTCGTGCAGGCGTCCCTGGAGCCCGGCGACCGGGTGCTGATGTTCAGCGACGGCGTCGTGGAGGCCCGCGACCCCGACGGCGCGTTCTTCGGCACCGACCGGCTCGTCGACCTGCTCACCCGCGCGGAGTCGGCCCGGCAGACGCCGCCCGAGACGCTGCGCCGGCTCGTGCTGGCCGTGCTCGAGCACCAGCGAGGGACCCTGCAGGACGACGCGACCCTGCTGATGCTCGAGTGGGCCGGCGACAGCGAGGCTGTGGTGCCGACGTGGCGGCAGACCCCGCGCTCGAGCGCCGCCAGACCGCCGACCTGACCACGCCCCCTACCTCGCGGTCTGGCCGTCGCGGTCTGGCCGTCGCCGTGTGGCCGTCCGGCGTCAGGCGGCCTCATCGCGTGCCGGGTCGGCGCGTGTCGGCACCGGCCGTCGGCGGGATGCTCGTCGTCGCAGCGTCCCCGACTCGACGGGCCCCACGAGCCCGGGCCGGGCGTCGCCCACCCACGGCGGCATCCCCCAGCGGTACCAGGACTCGTAGGCGATCCTCATCGACGGCGCTCCCGACGCGTCAGCCGTCAGACGTCCACCACCGAGCACACTTGACCAGTGGTGGCGCCGGCATGGGGACACCGCCCCCATCGGTGACCGTTCCATGCCTGGATGTCCAGATTTCCAGCGTGCTACTAGTCCGAATGGGCTATCTGTATTGACCTTTTCCTGGCCCGGTCGGACGGTGTCGCCACACACCCGGTACCGGCGCGCCGACCGCGGCGCGTGCACGGCCCGACGCGACGCCGGCCCACAGGTCGGCAGCGCTCGGCTGTGCGCTCACCTGTCGACGGGCCCGTTCACATGGAGGCAGGCTGATGAGGACTCGAAGGTCGACGCTCGGCGCGATCGCGGCCGTCGCCGCGCTGGCGCTCTCACCCCTGACGATCGCGACAGCGGCGTCGGCTCATCCCGACCAGCACGGGACGCCCGACGGCCACCTCACCGGCACGGGGGCCTGGGGTGACCTGGACCTGCTCAGCAAGGCGGTCCTGACCGACGTCGACGACCTGGTCGCCGACGTCGGCGTCGACCCGTCCGGCGACTACGCCTACCTCGCCAACTGGGGGCGCGCGGACTGCTCGGCGAACTCCGAGAAGGGCGGCCAGAACAACCCGGACGCCGGTGTGTACGTCGTCGACATCCGGGACCTGGAGAACCCACGGCAGATCGGCTTCATCCCGCACTCGCAGGACAGCCGGCCCGGTGAGGGCGTCCAGGCTGTCGAGATCAGCACGAAGTTCTTCACCGGCACCATGCTCGTCACCAACAACGAGCAGTGCGGCAAGAACGGCAAGGGCGGCGTGTCGCTGTACGACGTCAGCAACCCGGCCAAGCCCTACAAGCTCTCCGGGAACTTCGGCGACCGCGGGTTCGCCGACACCAACGACATCCACAGCTCGTTCGCCTGGGACACCGGCGACAGCGCGTACGTCGTCACGGTGGACAACTTCGAGTCGACCGACGTCGACATCCTCGACATCACCAACCCGAAGCGGCCGCGGCTGGTCGCCGAGTACAACCTCAACGCGATGTCGGCCGCGCTGGGCGACCCGGTCGACCAGCCGGCGCTCGGCCTGCAGGAGTCGTCGCTGCACGACATGGTCGTCAAGCAGATCGACGGCCGCTGGGTGATGCTGCTGTCGTACTGGGACGGCGGGTACGTCGCCCTCGACGTGACGCAGCCGACGGCGGCGCAGATCCTCGGCGACACCGACTACGACGCCGTCGACCCCGAGCTGTTCGCCGCGACCGGCACGTCGCTGCCGGCCGAGGGCAACGGTCACCAGGCCGAGTTCACGCCCGACAACCGGTTCTTCATCGCGACCGACGAGGACTTCTCGCCGTACCGCTCGATCTTCACGATCGACACCGGGGCGCACGCCGGCGAATACCCGGCGGGCGAGTTCGGCTTCACGCCGCCGGTGCTGACGACGCTGCCGGACGGCGTGCTCAACGGGCCGACCGTCTTCGGCGGCTACGGCTGCCCCGGTGACCGCGCGACCATCCCGCAGGCCAGCACGGTCTTCCCGAGCGTGGGCGCGAACGAGGAGCGCATCATCGTCTTCGAGCGCGGACCGGTCGGTGACCCGGACGCGTCGGGCGACGCGTGCTTCTTCTCCGAGAAGATCGAGTCCGGCCAGCTCGCCGGCTACGACGCGGTCGTGGTGGCGAACCACCACGGCGGCGCGCAGGGCGGCAACGCTCCCGACGCGCACTTCTGCGGCGGACAGGGGCACATCTACGAGAAGACGGCGCCGGCCGTGTGCATCGGCCACCGTGCGATGCACCTGCTGTTCGACGGCGCGCCGAACTACACCTACCCGGAGGCGGCCCCTGCCGTGGGCGCCGTCGGTGAGCAGGTGAGCTTCACGCCGATCTTCGACGGCTGGGGCTACGTGCACCTGTACGACGCGCAGGCGCTGCTGAACGGTGGCGGCAACACCTCGCTCGACACCTATGCCGTGCCCGAGGCGCACGACGAGTCCAAGGCCTTCGGGTTCGGCGACCTGTCGGTGCACGAGGTCGCGACGCACCCGGTCGGGTCGACCGACGCCTACCTCTCGTACTACTCGGCTGGCCTGCGGTCGCTCGAGATCCAGTGCGGCAGCGCCGCCGATACGAGCACGTGCGAGCTCGTCGAGACCGGCGGTTACCTCGACCCTGACGGCAACGACTTCTGGGGCGTGGAGACCTTCATCCGCGACGGGCGCACGATCGTCCTCGGTAGCGACCGCGACAGCGGCCTGTGGATCTTCGAGGACACGGACGTGCACCCGTAACAGCGCAGTGACCGGAGGGGCCGCGGCGAGCCGCGGCCCCTCCGGCCGCGTCTGGCCGGTCCGCCACCGGACCGTCAGCCGGCGCGCCGTCGTTGACGTGCACCGGCGACGCCGCGGTCGTGGCGTCGAGACGGCTCAGGCCCGCCTTCAGCAGCCACGCGACCTTGTCGACTCCCCCAACGGGCCGCAGGCACGGCCGTGCGGACGCCCCCGCCGTCGCCCACGACGACGTCGGGCGCGATGACCTCGAGCAGGGGCTGCACGTCGGCGCGCTGGAGCGCCGCGAGCGCTCCCGGGTTCCGACGGCGTCCGCGGTCTCGTCGTAGCCGCAGGGTGAAGAACCAGGCAGAAGGAACGTGGGCCACCGTCACTCGAACGGCGTAGCGTACGAAACAGACAACACGGGCAGTAAGGCCGCAGTGACGTTGGGCTAGTGATCCGCACGATCGCGCAGCCGCCGGGAGCCCCGGTGGCCGCAGCCGGTCGCCATGACCGTGCGGGGAGGCAGTGGCGAGACCTCCACGTCCGTAGCCGGTGCGAGAGCCGCACCGCTGCGAGGCGAAGGAGCCCCCGCATGTCCATCAGCCGTGCCCTGCCGCGTGCCGCCGCCGTCGCGACGACCGCCGCCGTCCTACCCGTCGCGGTGCTCATCGCGCCGGCCGCCGCCGCGCCTCCCGGGGACAAGCCCGCCGGGAAGCCGACGGCGCAGGCCGACGGCGAGCCGCGCGGCAAGGGCGTCGGGTCGCAGCAGCCGATCGACCGGTCGGGCTCCAGCGACAACCCCGACGGGACGTTCCAGGGCAAGAGCGGATCCACGCCCGACCAGGACGGCACCGGTGCCGACAACGGCGCCGACAACAACGACAAGACCGGTCCGGGCACCGACGGCAACAACGGCTGCGGCAACGAGCCGCGCGACAGCGCCGCCACCGTCGACGACGACAACAACGGCCGCTGCCTGGGACTCACCAAGACCCGTGCCGATGCCGACGCCCCGCCAACCGGTGGCGCGGTGCTGGCGCACGGGCAGCCGGTGCCGTCGGTCGCCGCGCCGGTGGAGACCACACCCACCGCCGTCCTGAGCGGCGGCCTCGTCGCGCCGGTCACCGACCGACCGGCTGCGCCGGTCGACGGGCGGTCCGAGTCGGTCGACGTGCTGTCCGCCGCGTTCGGTGCTCAACCCGCCGTCGTCGACGCCGCGGCCATGCCGGCCTGGCTCGAGAGCGGCGTCGCCTCGCAGGCCGTTGCCTCCCCGACGACGCTGCCCTTCACCGGCGCGGACACCGTGGTCCTCGCGGCCCTGGCCGTCGGCGGCATCGCTGCGGGTAGCACGCTGCTGCTCGTCGCGCGCCGGCGCCCCGACAGCGACAGGGCACTGGCGAGCTGACCCGTCTCGTCCGGCGGAACCCGATCGGGGCGGCGACTCAGGCCGGCCGCGTCCAGGGGTCGCGCAGCTCGACGTACGTGACGTCGTCCATGAGCTGGTCGATGTCCGCGCCCGGGCTCTCGGCGTTCTTCGCCTCGCCCGCGCGGGCCGCCGCCTCGTCGGTGAAGCACACGACGAGCGTGAACCGGTTGCCGCCGTGCCACGCCAGGAGCCCGCCCAGGATCTCCGGCCGCTCGCGGGCGAGCCACTCGGCGTCGGCGCGCAGCACGCGCTCGAACTCGAAGCGGTCGGGTACTCGGCCGCGCAGCACCTGAGCGAAGCCGCACCGGACGGGCACCCCCGCCACGAACGCGCTGCTCTCGACCGCCGGCTCCACCCGCACCTCCCGCGCGGACGCTGCTTGCAGCGTCGCGTCCCACGGGGCGTGCTCGCCGCCGCCCAGCTGAGCTCCCGAGCCGACGTCGAGCAGCGCGACGAGGCGCCCGTCGTCGCTCACGCCGGCAACTCCGACCGCGTCACTGAGCCGGCTCAGCGCGGCCCGCGCGCTCTCGCCCCCCGTCGTCTGCGCCTCCACGTACTGGACCGGCATGGCGCTCTCCGTCGTCGCTCGCTGAGGAGCGGACGATAGCGCTGCACCGACGCCTGGCGTCGTCACTCGCTGCGGAGCTCCGCCGCCCGCGCCGAGATCCGCGGCACGACGACGTCGATGGTGACGTCCCGTCCGGCGCCATGTCGGTGATGGCGGTCGTCAAGCCGGCGCCGTTGTCGCCCGGAGTGAGCGACAGCGTGCCGCTGCCGACGGGCTGCGACGCCGTGTTGAAGGCGGTCGCCTGCAGGACGGCGTGCACGCCGCTCGCCGCGATGCCGAGGCTGGCCGGGTCGGTGATCAGCCCGGTGGGCACGTCTGGCTCCACGTGCTCGGCAGGCTCCCTGTGTCCCGAGGGCTGCCGCGGCGTCACCTTCGGTCCGGGCATGGCCGAGTCGGGTGGTCGTGGCGGATGGCGACCGCGACCGAGCCGATGTGTCCGACGTCGCACGGCGGCGCGGGACGGAGTCGAGGTGATGGACGGTTGTGCCAGACATGAGCGACCGACCCGTGACCCAGGACCCGCAGAGCCCGCGGCCGACCGGCGTCGCCAACCCGCGCCGCACGCGCCTCTAGCTCGCCGCTCAGGAAGGCCGCGCCCCGACGGGCGTGGCCTTCGTCGTGCCGAGCTCCCGCTCCCTCCGCCGTACGCTGCGCGATCTTCGCCCTGTGCGCCCCGGCCAGGCGGCGGCGTCGAGCCTCGGCCGGCGAGCACAAGACGAACATCGCGGACGTCGGTGCGCAGGCGCGCCGCCGGCATCAGCGCCGGGCCGGCGCCCTCCCGGGCAGCGGGCCGCGCTCGGCGAGCACGGGGTGCGGGCGGTTCATCTCCACAGGGCCAGTGAAAGGGCGGAGCCCGGTCAGGGCACCAGCCCCGTCAACGAGAACCGCAGCGGTACAGGCTCTTCCAGCACCACGTCGTCGGTGAGCCGCGCGACCTGCCGGTATACGGCGCCGTCAAGGGCGTGCACGACCAGGCTCAGCGGGTCGCGGTGCACCCGCCAGAAGTGCGGGATGCCGGCCGCGGCGTACTGCGCCGGCTTGGCCACCGTGTCGTTCGCGACGCTGCTGTCACTGACGATCTCGACGACGAGCAGGCAGTCGCTCGCCCGCATGCGCTCGGCGGCGACGGCCTCGCGCCGGAAGACCGCGACGTCGGGTTGCCGGTAGTTGCGCGGGTCGAAGTAGACGCCCGGTGCGGTGGCGACCCGGTACTCAGAGGGCAGAGCAGCTCCGAGCTTCATGAGCAGCTGGGCGGCCAGGTCGTCGTGCCAGGGTCGGGGCGCAGGCGTCATGAGCAGCGCGCCGTCGACCAGCTCGTACCGGAACGGGTCGTCCGGCATCTCGTCGAGGTCATCGACGGTCCACCCGTCGGGGCGGAACGGCAGCGTCGTCATGGCGGTCATGGTGCTCCTCGCTCCCGGGCATGTCAGCAGCCTGACGCCGCCGATGCCCCCGCAGAGAGCGCCGCGGGCGACCTGTGGACGGGCTCGGCAATCACGTCCGCGCGCGCCGCCCGCGATCTTCGCCTTGTGCAGGCCTCGCCTGCGCCCGGCCCCGGCAGAGGACGACGATCGCGCGGGTGGCTCTGCTGGCTGGCCGGTCAGGGCAGCAGCACGGCCAGCACGTCCGGCGCCGTGAAGTCCCGGTCCTAGACGGAGTCGTCGTACTGCCGCAGCACCCCCGGGGTAGACGAGCTGGCCTACCAGGCCGTTCGCCCGCGCGTAGGCGGACAGCCCGAGCCGGCGCTGCACCTGCCGGACGGTGAAGATGGGCCGCTCCAGGGAGTAGTCGACCAGCCGGCGAGCGGTCTCCGCCCGGAGGCCGGCGGCGCGGATGCCTCCGTCGAGCACAAGACGAAGATCGCGCTGAACCTGGGGGGGCTCACGGCCGCGGATGCCCCGCTCTGCCCGGACCGACTCGCTGGCGCGCCTGCGACACAGTACGGAAATGGC
>JBKHYE010000033.1:0-6771 GCA_046565705.1 Actinomycetes bacterium | reverse complement strand
CGCCCCGGCGGTGGCCCGCGCGGCGGTGCTGCCCGCGGCGGCCAGGTCGCCGGCGCGTTCGGTCGCGGCCCGGGCGGTCGCCCGGCGCGCGGCCGCAAGAGCAAGAAGCAGCGGCGTCAGGAGTTCGACAACCTCGAGGCGCCGCGCATGGGCGGTGTCGTCCCGCGCGGCAACGGCGAGACCATCCGCCTGCCTCGGGGCGCGTCGCTCAGCGACTTCGCCGACAAGATCAACGCCAACCCCGGCTCGCTCGTGCAGGTGGTGTTCACCCAGCTCGGCGAGATGGTGACGGCGACGCAGTCGTGCACCGACGAGACGCTCCAGCTGCTCGGCGTCCAGCTCGGCTACGAGGTCCAGATCGTCACGCCCGAGGAGGAGGACGCGGCACTGCTCGACCGCTTCGACCTCTCGTTCGGCGAGGACTACACCGAGGAGTCCGACCTCCAGCCGCGCCCGCCGGTCGTCACGATCATGGGTCACGTCGACCACGGCAAGACCAAGCTGCTGGACGCGATCCGGGAGACCGACGTCGTCCGCGGCGAGGCCGGCGGCATCACCCAGCACATCGGCGCCTACCAGATCCACCACCCGGTGGAGGGCGGCATCCGCGAGATCACCTTCATCGACACCCCGGGCCACGAGGCGTTCACCGCCATGCGTGCCCGCGGGGCGAAGGTCACCGACATCGCGGTGCTCGTGGTGGCGGCCGACGACGGCGTCAAGCCGCAGACGATCGAGGCGCTCAACCACGCGCAGGCGGCGGACGTGCCGATCGTCGTCGCGGTCAACAAGATCGACAAGGAGGGCGCCGACCAGGCCAAGGTGCGTGGCCAGCTCACCGAGTACGGACTGGTGGCCGAGGAGTACGGCGGCGACACGATGTTCGTCGACGTCTCCGCGCTCGCGAAGATCAACATCGACGGGCTGCTCGACGCGATCCTGCTGACCACCGACGCGGCGCTGTCGCTCGAGGCCGACCCGAACGTGCCCGCCCAGGGCGTCGCGATCGAGGCCCGGCTCGACAAGGGCCGCGGTGCCGTCGCGACGGTGCTCGTGCAGCGCGGCACGCTGCGCGTCGGTGACTCCATCGTCGCCGGCGACGCCTTCGGGCGCGTCCGCGCGATGCTCGACGAGCACGGCGAGGCGGTGGAGGAGGCGGGTCCGGCCCGTCCGGTGCAGGTGCTCGGGTTCACCTCGGTGCCCAGCGCCGGCGACAACTTCCTCGTCGTCCCGGAGGACCGCACCGCCCGGCAGATCGCCGAGCAGCGGCAGGCGCGCGAGCGGGCGGCCGCCCTGGCGCAGAGCCGCGGGCGTCCCACCCTCGAGTCGCTGTTCGAGCGGCTCAAGGAGGGCGAGAAGACCCAGCTCAACCTCATCCTCAAGGGCGACGTGTCGGGTTCGGTCGAGGCCGTCGAGGACGCGCTGCTGAAGATCGACGTCGGCGAGGAGGTGTCGCTGCGGATCATCGGCCGTGGCGTCGGTGCCATCACCGAGAACGACATCAACCTGGCCCGCGCGTCCGACGCCGTCATCCTCGGCTTCAACGTCCGGCCCGAGGGCAACGCCCGCGAGCTGGCCGAGCGCGAGCACGTCGACATCCGCTACTACTCGGTCATCTACGCGGCGATCGAGGACGTCGAGGCGGCCCTGAAGGGCATGCTCAAGCCGGAGTACGAGGAGGTGCAGCTCGGCACGGCGGAGATCCGCGAGGTGTTCCGCTCCAGCAAGTTCGGCAACATCGCCGGCTGCATCGTGCGCAGCGGGGTCATCCGCCGCAACTCCTCGGCGCGGCTCGTGCGCGACGGCGTCGTCGTGGCAGAGAACCTCAAGATCGAGTCGCTCAAGCGGTTCAAGGACGACGCGACCGAGGTGCGTGAGGGCTACGAGTGCGGTATCGGGCTCGGGTCGTTCAACGACATCAAGGTCGACGACGTGATCGAGACGTTCGAGAACCGCGAGAAGCCGCGAGTCTGATCTGGCCTGTCGCCGGCTGCGCCCGGCATGTGCTCTGCGACTGCTCGCTCCGCTCGCTCTACGTCGCTGCCGCACATGCCGGGCTCCGCCGGCTTCCTGACGTTCACGACCCGTGCTCTTCTCGGAACCCCGTCTGCAGAGGAGGCACCCGTGTTCGTGGGGGTGCTGACGCTGGACCTGTTGATCGGGGACGTGCGGTCGTTGAAGGAGAAGCGCAGCCTGGTGCGGCCCGTCGTGGCGGAGCTGCAGCGCAAGTTCGCCGTCAGTGCTGCCGAGGCTGGTCATCTGGAGCTGCACCGGCGGGCGCTGGTGGGGGTGGCGGTGGTGTCGGCGGAGGCCGGGCACTGCCGGGACGTGATGGACCGGTGCGAGCGGCTCGTGGCCGCGCGGCCGGAGCTCGAGGTGCTGTCGGCGCGGCAGCGCCTGTACGGAGATGAGGACTGAGCCATGGTCGACGTCGCGAGGGCACGCAAGCTCGCCGTGCGGATCCGCGAGGTGGTCGCGTCCACTCTCGAGCTGCAGGTCAAGGACCCGCGGCTCGGGATGGTGACCATCACCGACGCGAAGGTGACGCCCGACCTGCGCGAGGCGACGCTGTACTACACCGTGTACGGCTCGGACGAGGAGCGGCAGAGCAGCGCGATGGCGCTCGAGTCGGCCAAGGGCGTGCTGCGCAGCGCCGTCGGGCGGCAGACCGGGGTGCGCTACACGCCGTCGCTGACGTTCGTGGCCGACGTCGTGCCCGAGACCGCCGGGCGCATCGACGCGCTGCTCGAGCAGGCGCGGCAGGCCGACGCGCAGGTGCAGGCGCTCGCCGAGTCGGCGAAGCCCGCGGGCGAGCCCGACCCGTACCGAGCGCCGCGCGCGGTCGAGGGCGAGGACGCCGACGACGCCCTGGACGACGGCGCCGACGCGCGCCAGTGAGTGCTGCGGGCCCGGCGCCCGACGGGCTGCTCGTCGTCGACAAGCCCGCGGGGTGGACCTCGCACGACGTCGTCGGCAAGGTGCGCCGGCTCGCCCGCACCCGCAAGGTCGGCCACGCCGGCACGCTCGACCCGATGGCGACGGGCGTGCTGCTGCTCGGCATCGGCAGGGCGACTCGGCTGCTGGGCCACCTCGCGCTGACCGACAAGGCGTACGAGGCGACCCTGCGGCTCGGACAGACCACCGTGACCGACGACGCCGAGGGCGACGTCGTCGAGTCGCGCGACGCGTCGGCCGTCAGTGACGGGGAGCTCGCACGGGCGATCGCGGCACTGACGGGCCCGATCGAGCAGGTGCCGTCGTCGGTGTCGGCGGTGAAGGTCGGCGGCGTCCGGTCGTACGCCCGCGTGCGGGCCGGCGAGGACGTCGAGCTCGCGGCGCGAGCGGTCGTCGTGCGGCGCTTCGAGGTGCTCGCCCGCCGCGGCGACGACGTCGACGTGGCGGTGGAGTGCAGCAGCGGCACCTACGTGCGCGCGCTGGCCCGCGACGTCGGCGCGGCGCTCGGCGTGGGCGCGCACCTCACCGCGCTGCGGCGCACCCGGGTCGGCCCGTTCGGGCTCGACGTCGCGCGCCGGCTCGACGCGCTCGCCGAGCCCGAGCGCTTCGACGCCGCGGTCGTCCGGCTCGACGACGCCGTCGCCGCCGCCTTCCCGGTGCGGCGGCTCGAGGCCGACGAGGCGACCGCGCTGTCGTACGGCAAGCGCCTGGAGCCCACCGGCGCCGACGGGCTGCACGCCGCCCTGGCTCCCGACGGGCGGTGCATCGCCCTGGTCGAGGACCGCGACGGCGCCGCGCGGCCGGTCGTCGTCTTCGCCCCTGCGGGTGGTTGACCGCCGTACCGTTGCGCTGTGCAAGCAGGTCTCTACGACGACGTGCACTCCGCGCTCCACGCCGCCGGGGTGCGCTACGTCGTCGTCGGCGGGACCGCCGTCGTCCTGCAGGGTCACGCCCGCATGACGCTCGACCTCGATCTGGTGGTCGACCTCGCCGAGCCGCAGGCACGAGCGGCGATGGCTGCGATCACAGCGACCGGGATGCTGCCGCGGCTGCCAGTCCGGGCGGAGGACTTCGCCGACCCGGAGCTGCGTCGCGGCTGGCACGAGAACCGCAACCTGCTCGTCTTCTCGTTCTTCGATCCCTCGTCGCCGCTGCGGGAGCTCGACGTCTTCGTCAAGGAGCCGGTCCCGTTCGACGAGCTCTACGACGAGGCGGACGTCGTGCGCATCGGGGGGGTCCCGGTGCGCGTGGCGTCGGTGCGCCACCTGATCGACATGAAGACCGAGGCGGGCCGGCCGGTCGACCTTCAGGACGTCGCCGTGCTCCGCGAGATCTGGGGCGACCGATGACCGGTGACCCGTGGGAGGAGGCGACGTTCGACGGGCACGCCCGCGCCCAGCGGCGGCGCGCAGCGTCGCTGGAACCGCAGGTCCGGCTCGCGATGGTCGAACGAGCGGTTCGGGACGCCCACCGTGCCGGCCTGCTCGCGCGCTGGCGCGAACGCAGGCAGCGGGAGGTCATGGCTGCTTGGGAGGCCTCGGAACCTCACTAGGCTGCCCGCGTGCAGCGGTGGAGGGGACTGGACAGCGCGCCGCCCGGGTGGGGCCGGTGCGTCGTCACGATCGGCATGTTCGACGGCGTGCACCGCGGCCACCAGAAGACCATCGGCCGAGCGGTCGAGAAGGCGCGCGCGGCCGGGCTCCCGTCGGTCGTCCTGACCTTCGACCCGCACCCGAGCGAGGTCGTGCGGCCGGGCAGCCACCCGCCGATGCTGACGAGCACGCGCTACAAGGCCGAGCTGCTCGAGCAGCTCGGGGTCGACGTGATGTGCGTGCTGCCGTTCACCGTCGAGTTCAGCCGGCTGACGCCGGCCGAGTTCGTGCACACCGTGCTCGTGGAGCACCTGCACGCCGCGGCGGTCGTCGTCGGCGAGAACTTCCGCTACGGCAACAAGGCAGCCGGCGACGTCGCCTCGCTCACGGCCGACGGCCGGCGGTTCGGGTTCACCGTCGAGGGGGCGCCGCTGCAGGGCACCGACGAGACGACCTGGTCGTCGACGTACGTGCGGTCGTGCGTCGCCGCCGGTGACGTGCGCGCCGCCGCCGCTGCCCTGGGGCGCGACCACCGCGTCGAGGGGGTCGTGGTGCGCGGCGACCGGCGCGGCCGCGAGCTGGGCTACCCGACGGCCAACGTCGAGCCGCTGCCGTGGAGCGCCGTGCCGGCCGACGGCGTCTACGCCGGCCGCGTCGTGCGGCTGCCGTCGGCCAGGCAGGCCCGGCAGGGCGCGCCGTCGGGCGAGTCGCTGCCGGCCGCCATCAGCATCGGCACGAACCCGACCTTCGCCGGTCGCGAGCGCCGCGTCGAGGCCTACGTGCTCGACGCCGACGTCGCACTCGACCTGTACGGCGAGCACGTCGGGGTCACCTTCGCCGAGCGGCTGCGCGACATGCTCCGTTTCGACCGGCCCGAGGACCTCGTCGCGCAGATGGACGACGACGTCGCGCGCACCCGCGAGGTGCTGGCTGGTCACCCCGACGGGTGAAGAACCGGGCGGTCCGGCCGCCGACGTGGTCTGGGAAGGACAGCTCGCACCGCTCTGCCGCCCCGGAGGAGGACGTCGTGGCCCGCATCCTCGTGGTCGACGACGAGCCGACCGTGCGCGCACTCGTGCGCGACGTGCTCGAGGAGGAGGGTCACGAGGTGACCCTCGCCGAGGACGGCTTCGCCGCGCTGCGGCGGGTCGAGCAGCAGCGACCGGACTGCGTCGTGCTCGACGTGATGATGCCGGGCATCGACGGCCACCAGGTGCTCCAGCGGCTGCGGTCCTCCGCTCGCGGCGCCGACCTGCCCGTCGTCATGCTCACCGCGGCCGCCGACGACACCCACGCCTGGCAGGCCTGGAGCGAGGGCGTCGACTACTTCCTGCCCAAGCCGTTCGAGCCGCTCGAGCTGCTGCGCTTCCTCGACCACCTCTTCGAGTCCCGCGCCGCCGTCTGACGCTCGTGGCGCCAGGGTGCGCCCGGGGGCTCGGCTGGTAGCCTCGACCCCACGCCGGTCCGCCGGCGGTGTGACTGCCTGCCCGGGTGACGAAGACCTCGGGCACACACCTGGAACTCCCGGAGGAAGCCCGTGGCGCTCGACACGGACACCAAGAAGTCGATCATGTCCGAGTACGCCACGTCCGAGGGCGACACCGGGTCCCCCGAGGTGCAGGTCGCGCTGCTGAGCAAGCGCATCAGCGACCTGACCGAGCACCTCAAGCAGCACAAGCACGACCACCACACCCGCCGCGGCCTGCTGCAGCTGGTGGGTCGTCGTCGCCGGCTGCTGAAGTACCTGGAGAAGACCGACATCAACCGCTACCGAGCCCTCATCGAGCGGCTCGGTCTGCGCCGCTAGACCGCACGACAGGGGAGTGCCCGCCCGGGCGCTCCCCTTCGTCGTAGAGGCGACCTGCCGCTACGACAAGCCGAAGAGCCGGACCGCACCGCCGGACCCGGTCCTCGGGAGTGGCGGCCGGAGGCACGACCTCCGACCGCTTCCACTGAGCGCCGGATCCCGCCTCGCGACCGGCGTGCAGTGAAGAGGAGACCTTCCGCGTGACGGAAGCAGAGAGCAGCGAGAGCTACATCTACGGCAGCGAGTTCGTCGAGGCCGTCATCGAGAACCCGGGCGGCAAGCGCGTCGTCCGCTTCGAGACCGGGCGGCTGGCCCAGCAGGCCGCCGGCAGCGTCACCACCTACCTCGGCGACACGATGGTGCTGTCCGCCACCACCGCCGGCAAGAAGCCTCGTGAGGGCTTCGACTTCTTCCCCC
>JBKHYE010000032.1:0-7687 GCA_046565705.1 Actinomycetes bacterium | reverse complement strand
GCTGCTGTACGCCAGCCACCTGTCCGCCGTCGCGGACCGGCTGCAGGCCGACGCGACCAGCGACCCGCTCACCGGCCTGCGCAACCGCAGGGCCTGGCTGACCGCGCTCGAGGACGCCCTCGCCGAGGTCGAGATCGGGCGGGTCGCCGTCGCGCTCGTCGACCTCGACGGGTTCAAGGAGGTCAACGACAGCTTCGGTCACGCGGCCGGCGACGTCGCGCTCGGCGACGTCGCGCAGCGGATGCGCGACGTCGCGGACGACGGGATGCTCGCCGCCCGCCTCGGCGGCGACGAGTTCGCGCTGCTCGTGGTCGGGACCGACGCCGAGCAGCGCGCCGTCGTCACCGCCGACCGGCTGTGCCGCGGGCAGCAGTCTCGGATCGGCGCCATCTCGGTGTCGGTCGGCGCCAGCGCCGGCATCGCCGTCAGCCGCGAGCGCGACGACGCCTCCAGCATCCTGCGCCGGGCCGACCTCGCCATGTACGACGCCAAGCGGGCGCGGCGCTCGCAGGCGACGGTGTTCTCCGACGACATGGCGCACCGAGCCGAGCGGCGACACCTGCTGGCGCAGGCGCTTCCGGGCGCAGCCGAGCGCGGCGAGCTCGAGGTCGTCTACCAGCCGCTGTTCCGCCTCGACGACGGCAGCATCGCCGGAGCCGAGGCGCTCGTGCGCTGGCGCCACCCGCTGCACGGCGACGTCTCACCGGCCGAGTTCATCTCGCTGGCCGAGGAGGTCGACGTCATCGCCGAGCTCGGCGCCGCGGTGCTCGCTGCGGCTGCGCGTGACGTCGCAGGCTGGGACGGGCGGCTGCCGCGGCTGTTCGTCAACGTCTCGCCGAAGCAGCTCTCGGGCGCGTTCGCCGCCTCGGCGGTCGCGACGCTGGAGCAGCACGGCGTCGCGCCGGCGGCCGTGACGCTCGAGATCACCGAGAGCGCGGTGCCGGACCTGCACGCCGACCGCTGCATCGAGCAGCTGCGGGCGGCCGGCTTCGACATCGCCATGGACGACTTCGGCTCCGGCTTCTCGAGTCTGTCCCAGCTGGCCGCGATGCCGGTCGACACGCTCAAGTTCGACCGCGAGTTCATCCGGGGGATCCACACGCCCAACGGCCGGCGGATCGTCGACACGATCATCGCGCTGGCCGGCGAGCTCGGGCTCACGACCGTCGCCGAGGGCATCGAGACGGCGGCGGAGGCCGACGTCGTGCGGCGGGCCGGGTGCGACCTCGCGCAGGGCTACCACTTCGCGCGGCCGATGTCGGCGGGCGAGCTCACGGCACTCCTCGCCGGGCCGACGGTGGCTGCGTCCGTGCCTGCGCACGTGTCGTTGCCGGTGCCTCGGCGAGTGACCGGCAGGGCGGCCGACGACCTCAGTGCCTGAGCGGCGCAGGCCGTTCCGCAGGCGTCGTCATCAGTCGCAGGTGCTGTCGACAGAAGCGCTCCGACCGAGGACCGCGAGGCTGCGCCGGCGCGAGGGTGCTGACATGCCGAGCACCGGGGAGCAGCATGGGCACATGGCCACCATCGAGGTCCCGCCTGACCACTGGACGGTGGACACCATGCCGGACGCGGAGGACGTCGGCCTCGAGCTGGTCGACGGCGCGCTACTGGTGACGCCTCCCGAGCGGATCGGCAACAGCGTCGTGGCCAGCCGGCTGGTCGCCGTCCTGGCCCGAGCCGCCGGCAGCGAGCGGGACGTCATCGCGCACGGCGGCGTGTACTTCGACCAGCACAACTATCGCGAGCCCGACGTCGTCGTCTGCCGGCGCCTGCCGCGTGGCGCCGCCCGGCTCGACGCGCGCGACGTCGAGCTGGCCGTGGAGGTGCTCAGCCCGAGCAGCCTCCTCAACGACCGGGTGGCCAAGCCGGCGCAGTACGCCGCAGCCGGCATCCCGCACTACTGGCTGCTCGATCCCGACGCGCCGTCCCTCGTGGCTCACGAGCTGCACGACGGCGGCTACCGCGTCGCGGCCCGGTTCGACGACGTGGTGGCGGTGCAGCGACCCGTCGCCGTGACGTTCTCGCTGGACGAGCTGCTCGCCTGATTCGTTCGCGGCGGGCATGCCAGAGCGGGACGTCGGGGCGGAGAACGGACATCACGCGAGGGCAGGAAGTCGTTCCTCGACGGCGAAGTACGCCGTCTGCGGGCCGACCCGCCGCACCCCCCACACGCCCCGGAGCCCGCATGCGCCCCCCTGCTCGCGTCCTGCTCGCCGCGACCGCCGTGGCCGTCGCCGCCGCCGTCGTGCCCGCCGCCTTCGCGGCGCCCGCGCCGGCTGAGCGGCCCGCCGCCGGCAGCTACGACCCGTCGACACTGCTCGTCGCCTTCGCACCCGGCGCCTCCGCCGTCGACCGCAGCGCCGCTCACGGCGCGCTCGGCGCCGCCGTCCAGAACACCATCGGCGCGCTCGACCTCGACGTCGTCCGCCTGCCGAGCGGCCTCGACGCCGCCGACGCCGCCGCGCGCTACGAGCGGATCGCGGCCGTCGACTACACCGACCTGAACTGGCGGTTCGAGATCGCCGCGACGAGCAACGACACGCTGTTCAAGGACGAGTGGGGCCTGCACAACACCGGCCAGGCGGTCACCGGCTCGTTCGTCCGGAGCGTCGCGGACGTCGACATCGACGCGCCCGAGGGCTGGGACATCGCCTTCGGCGCCGGGCAGTTCGAGAGCGCCGGCGGCACCCGCGTCGGCGTCCTCGACACCGGCATCGACCGCTCGCACGTCGACCTGCTCGACAAGACCAAGGCCTGCGCCACCGCGACCTCGGCCACCGGCGTCGTCGTCAACGGCACCTGCTCCGACGACAACCTGCACGGCACGCACGTCGCCGGCACCATCGCCGCGGCGACGAACAACGGCGTCGGCGTGGCCGGCGTCGCCCCGAACGCCGAGCTCGCCGTCTTCAAGGCGCTCAACAGCGCGGGCGTGGGCTTCTACGCCGACATCGTGGCCGGCGTGCAGTGGCTGTCGACCACCGGTGGCGCCAAGGTCATCAACATGAGCATCGGCGGGCCGCAGGACGACGCGCTCGACAAGGCGCTCACCGACGCCGCCGCGCGCGGCGTCCTGCTCATCGGCGCGGCCGGCAACGACGGCGACGACACCCCGAACTACCCGGCGTTCCACAAGGACGTCGTCTCGGTCGCCTCCGTCGACGCCGCGGGCAAGCGCTCGTCGTTCAGCAACTGCAACAGCGACGTCGAGATCGCCGCGCCGGGCACCGACGTGTGGTCGACGTTCCCGGGCAATACCTACGGCGTCATCAGCGGCACCTCGATGGCGACGCCGCACGTCGCCGGCGTCGCGGCGATGGTGATGAGCGAGAAGGGCCTGTCGGCCTCGCAGACCCGCTCCACGCTCACCTCGACCGACCAGGGCAACGGCGGCTGCAACAACGTCGGCATCGTCAACCTGGCGGCGGCGCTGGGCGGCTCGAGCACCGGCGGCACGACCGAGCCGACCGGCACCGGCAGCATCGCCGGCGCCGTGACCGAGCAGCGCACCAAGAAGGCGATCGCCGGCGCGACCGTCGACTGCGGCGTGGGCGGCACCGGCACGACCGGGAGCGACGGCCGCTACACGATCACCGACGTGGCGGTCGGCTCGTACAGCTGCACGGCGTCGGCCAGCGGCTACCGGTCCAAGACCGCGAACGTGTCGGTCAGCGACGGCGTCACGACGACGGCGAGCTTCGCGCTGCGGTAGGGCATCGCGTCGTTCTGCCGGGATCCCGGCGCAGGGGCGCCCAGATCTCCGGTGATCGGCGAACGTCGCCAGGGTGGTGTGTCCGGCGCGGGTTGCCTCAGGCGCAAGTCTGCGGGGCGATATGCGCCTGAGCGCAACACGTCACAGCAGCACGCCGTCCGCCGCCGGCGTCGCGCGCCGGGCCGCCGCCGAGCGACCGGCCCCGGGCATGGCGGACCCCCGGGCACTTCCTCTCACGAAGAGAGGGCCGGCTGGACGAGGGCCGGCGCCCGGGGGTCGGGTGCCTGCTGAGGATTCGCCGAACGCCGCAGAGAGGCGCGCGATCGAAGACCTGCGAGCGGTCCTTGCTACGGCGTCCTAGCGGACAGCCACCTCACGAGTCCGAGACGTATGCAACTCCGGACCACCTCCTCTCCCGTGTGCCGGGAAGCGTAGGTGGCCGTCGCGCCGCTGTCACTCACAAAAGCCCCGGCGGGTTCAGGCGTGCGCGAGCGCCGGCGGGTCGAGCAGGCAGGCGCCCGGCTCGGTCCAGCGGGCCCAGTCGACGCGCGAGGTGCTCGGCCGGGCGAGCAGGTACCCCTGCGCCTGGTCGACGCCGAGCTCGGCGACCGTCGCGAGCTCGGCGGGGGTCTCGACGCCCTCGGCGATGACCTTGGCGCCGGTGTCGAGCGCCAGCAGCACGAAGGTCGTGACGACGGTGCGCCGGGCCTGGTCGCGGTCGATCCCGGCCACGAGCGATCGGTCGATCTTGATGATGTCCGGCTGCAGCTCCACGACGTGTCGCAGTGAGGCGAAGCCTGCGCCGGTGTCGTCGACGGCCAGCCGCAGTCCACGGTCCCGCAGCGGCTGGAGCTGGTCGCGGACGTCGGCGTAGCTGTCGACCTGCACGTGCTCGGTCAGCTCGAGCACCAGACCGTCGAGGCGGGTCCTGCCGGGCAGCTGCTCGACGAGGTCGATGGCGCAGTCGGGGGACAGGTTGACGGCGAGCGGCGCCTCCACGAGGTGCTGCACCTCGAGCGCCCGTTCGACGGCGAGCATCTCGAGGTCGTGCCGCAAGCCCATCTCCGCGGCGGCGCTGAACGCGGCGTCCGGCCGCCCGAGCGGCGTCGGGAACCGGGCCAGCGCCTCGACGGCGCGCAGCTCGCCGGTCTGCAGCGACACCACGGGCTGCAGCGCGACCGTCAGCCGGCCGGAGTCCAGGACGTCGACGATGGCGTCGCGCACCGAGTCGGGCACGGCGTCGTTGGCGACGTCCGCGGCGACGTGGTCGGCGAGCAGCCGCAGCAGCGCGATGTCGCGCTCGTCGATCCGCGGCTGGCGGTGGGAGCTCAGCGAGGCGAGCGTGCCGTACAGGCGGCCGTCGGGCAGGCAGACCGGGACGCCGAGGTAGGTGCCCGGCCCCTGCACGAGGTGCGGCAGCTCGCCGCAGGCCATGCGCGCGCACGGCGTCCCGGCGAGCGGCCTCCCGGCGCCCGGGACGATCCCGAACGGCTTCGGGTCGCCCGCGACGGCGCGGAAGATCTGCTGCCCGCCGCAGAAGCGGGACAGGAACGTGACGTCGAGGCCGACGTGCTGGTGCGCCAGCTCCACGACACGCGTGAGCTGCCGCTCGACCACGAGTGGACGGACCACGGCGCTGTTGTGCCACGTGACGGCCCAGTCACTCCTCGTGACGAAGAACATCCGGGTTTTCACCCGTTCGACGCACTCTCGCGGGCGTTCCGCCGCACGAGCACCCGACCGGACCATCGCCCGTCGTGCACTGCTCACCCGGTCGGGCGTGAACGCACCCCTGCCGGCTGACCGATCTTCTCAGAGTCACCACGAGACAGGGGGTTCGGTGAACACAGCCTCGTCCGCCATGACGGCCGATCCGGCCGGGGGGAGCATGGCGCTGCTCGCAAGCGGCGTGCCGCTCTCCTTGCTGATGGACCTCGTCTTCGGTCCGAACAGCGAGGAGCTGCTGCGCTGCGAGCGGCCATCGGAGCGCGGCGTGCCGGAGCCGCGGCCGGCGTAGCTCTCGGCGCGGGGTGCTGCCGCGCGGTCGTTGCGCTCAGGCGCATGTCTCGGCGCGAATTGCGCTGTGGCGCAACACCACTGCAAGACGAGCGGTCGCGTCAGCCCGACGCCGGTGCCGTGTCGGTCGAGTACTCCTCGAGCGACGTCGGAACCGGGGCGGCGAGCAGGCACGCCACCGTGACCAGCGCTGCGGCGCCGACCGCGATCGCCGTCGCGGGAAGCCGGCGGGCGTAGGCCGCTGCGACGAATGCCCACCCGCCGAGCAGCAGGCTGCCCAGCGCCACGAGCGTCGGCGACGGACCGGTGTGGATCGAGATGTGCCCGAGGTAGACGTCCATCGACGCCATGTGCGGCATCCGGCCGTAGCGGAACTGCAGGTCGGGAACGATCGAGAACAGCTGCCCGGCGACGAGCGCGACGACGGCCGGGACGCGGTAACGGGTGTGAGCAGCGATCAGCGCGGCCAGCGCGAGGCCGGCGCCCCAGCCGACGAACTGGTGCAACAGGTAGTGCCACCACGTGCCGCGCGACAGGTACGCCACGGCGACGCCGTACTGCAGCGCGGCGAGGCCCGCCCAGGCCGCGACCTGCGCGAAGCGCCTCACCGGGGCCCCGCCTCGCTGTCTTCGGCGATGTTCTCGAGCAGGATCTCCTGCTCCTCGTCGTGCCGCGCCCAGCCCGGGTCGTAGGTGCGGTAGCGGACGACGCCGTCGCCGTCGAGCAGGACGTAGCCGGGCTGGCAGCGCTCGGCTGCGGCCGGCAGCGCCAGGCGGCGGGCGATGTCGGCGTCCGTGGTGACGACGAGGCCGTAGCGGTCGTCGAGCCGACGCACGGCCGGCTCGGGGCAGGCGTCGTTGGTGACGACGAGCATCGTCGGCCTGCCGTCGACGGCGTCGACGCCGGGCACGCGCTCGTGCAGCGTCAGCATGTCGATCTGCTGCAGGCCACCGTCCGGCGCTCCGGAGTTGCCGGTCGCGAACCAGCCCACCGTGAGCGCGACCCCGACGACCTGCAGGCCGACGACGAGCGGGACGCCGGGCGGGAGGTCTCGACCGCGCAGGCGCATCAGGGCGCGTCGGCGCCGGGCACCTCGACGGTGGGCGTCGTCGTCGGCGTCTCGGTCGGCTCGTCGGTCCGGTCCTCGGTCGAGTCGGCCGGCGTCGTGGTGGCGGTGGTCGGCGACGTGGTGGCAGTGGGCGCCGTCGTCGGTGACGTCGTGCGCGCCGGGGCCGGGTCGTCGTCAGCCTGTCGTGCGGGGGTGCGGCGCGGCGTCGGCGACCGGTCGGTGCTGACCGGTGTCGCCTCGCGCGCGGTGGTCGGCGTGGGCGACGGTGTCACGGCGACGATCTGCGGGCGCAGCGGCTCGCGATGGGAGAGGCCGGTGGCCGTGGGCGACGGCGTCGGCAAGGTGGCGAGGGCGTCGGTCCCGACCGGGTCCGGCGACGCGCTCCGCAGGGCCAGGGTGACGAGGGCGGAGACGCCGACGGCGAGCGCACCGAGTGCGACGTCACCACGGTTCAGGCCCACGGTCGTCCACGGTAGTGATCCGGGCTCCTCAGCCGAGTCGCAACGCGGCGCGGTGCGGGCTGGGCGCCCCTCAGCCGGCGACGGTATCGGTGCTCGAGGCGGTGGTCTCCGGCGTCCCGTCGGCCGGGTACGGGTCGGGAGCGCTGGGCTCCACCGCCGTCAGCGTTCCGGCCGCCCGCCGCCGGGCCAGTCGCGCCTTGTACTCCGCAGCGTCCACCGCGGCCCGCGCCTGACCGGACAGGGCGGCGATCGCGTCCATCACCCGCTCGGTGAACACGCGGGCCTGCTCCCGCAGCTCCGCCGGGTCGGTCGCCGGCTTCGGTGGCTCCAGCGGCGGCCCGATCCGCACCTCGACGTGCGCGAGCCGCGGAAGGACCTTGCCGATGGGCTGCACCTTGTCGGTGCCCACCATCGCGACCGGCACGACGG
>JBKHYE010000031.1:0-14414 GCA_046565705.1 Actinomycetes bacterium | reverse complement strand
TACGAGCGGCTCGTCGCGCTGCAGGAGCGCATCACGCACGAGGGCATGCAGACGCAGGTCGGCCGCACCGTCGAGGTGCTGCTCTCGGAGGGCGAGGGCCGCAAGGACGGCCCCGACCGCATGACCGGCCGCGCCCGCGACAACCGCCTGGTGCACCTGCCCGCGGTGCCGGGCGCCCGCCCCGGCGACGTCCTGACCGTCGAGGTCACCGGCGCGGGACCGCACTACCTGCGCGCTGACGCGCCGCCGCTCGCCGTCCGCCGCACCGCCGCGGGCGACGCCTGGGAGGCCGGTCGCGCCCCGCGCACCGGCGGCGTCGCGCTCGGCATGCCGCAGCTCGGCCGCCCGGCGCCACTGCCGGCCGCCCCTGCCTGCGGCTGAGCCGTCCAGCCGGTTGCCCGTGTCTGGCCTGCTCTGCGCCGGTTCGTCCGGCAGGCAGGTCTGACCGGGAGGTCAGCGAGAGTCGCGCTCCGCGGGGGCACGCCGACTCCATGGACGCAGCCCCCGTCGCCCTCGTGGTGCTCGTGGCGGCAGCTGTCGTCGTCACGGGCCTGCTCGTCGCCGGCGGACGGCGGCGCTCGCGCCAGCAGGGCCGGCCGGCCGTGCCGGCCGCGCTGCCGGCCGACCGCACGACGCGGCGGCCCGGCCCCGCGCTGCAGATCCGCGACCTGCCGCCCGCGCACCGTCGACGCTTCACCGTCGAGTGGCAGCAGGTGCAGGAGGACGCCGTCACGCGCCCCGACACCGCCGTGGACGCCGCCCAGGCGCTCGCCATCGAGGTCCTGCGCGAGCGCGGCTACGCGGTGGACGACGTCGAGACGGACGTGGCCGACCACGCCAGCGTCATGGGGCACTACCGGTCGGCCCGGCGGATCTCCGCGCTCAACGACCGCGGGGAGGCGACGACGAACCAGCTCCGAGAGGCTCTCGTCCACTACCGCTGGCTGTTCGACCGGCTCCTCGGGCCCCCGGACGGACCTCGCGCTGACCAGCGCGGTCCCACCCGCCACTGGTCGCCGTCCACCCGGCCACCGCGCAGGCGCGAGCGGAGCTGAGCGGCGGCGCGCCGTCGATCCGGCCCCTTGCTTCCCAGCGCGGGTGCGGGCGGTGTTGGATGCGACACAACACCCGTGTCGCGTGGAGGTCGCTCGGATGTCGGTGCAGGAGGACGTCGCCACCGCCCGTGAGGCGGTGCGCGCGGTCGAACGGGCGGTGCAGGCGGTCGCCCGCCACTACGGCGACTCCGTCGACGCCCGCCGACTGCAGCTCGACGCCGACCGCCTCGCCGAGGACCTCGAGCTGCTGTGCGGCACGAGCGCCCCGGTGTCCGCGGCGCCGGTGCGGCCGCTCGAGGTCATCGAGGACCGCGACTACGACCACAGCTTCTGGATGGACGCCGAGGACGAGGGCCTCGGTCGATCGGACTTCCGCACCCGATGACCGCCGACACCACAGCTGCCCGCGGCGCGACGGGCGGCGAGCAGTTCGCGCCCCAGGGCGTCGGCGCCCGCGGCCGCGCCCGGCTGGCCGCGCGCACGCTCCGCAAGGACCGCTGGTGGCTGCCGCCGCTGGCCACCATGGCGACGCTCGTCGCCTTCGTCGTGTACTCGACCTGGCGCGCGTTCGAGACCGCCCACTACTACGCCTCGCCGTACCTGTCGCCGTTCTACTCGCCGTGCCTGGCCACCGGCTGCGAGGACACCGCGTTCCCCGTGCTCATCCCGGGTCCGGCGTTCATCAGCCCGGCGCTGTACATCCTCATCATCCCGCTGGGCTTCCGGATGAGCTGCTACTACTACCGCAAGACCTACTACCGCGCGTTCTGGATGTCACCGCCGGCGTGCGCCGTCGCGGAGCCGCACCGCAAGTACAGCGGCGAGACGCGCTTCCCGCTCGTCTTCCAGAACCTGCACCGGTACTTCTTCTACCTGGGCCTGCTCTACCCGATCATCCTGTTCTACGACGCGGCCCACTCGATCTGGGCGCGCGACGACGGCAACTACCTCGGCCTCGGCGCCGTGATCCTTTTCGTCAACGCGTTCCTGCTGCTCATGTACTCGCTGTCGTGCCACTCGTGCCGGCACCTCATCGGCGGCCGGCTGGTGCACTTCTCCCGGCACCCGGTGCGCTACAAGCTGTGGACCTGGGTGAGCAAGCAGAACGCCCGGCACATGAAGTGGGCCTGGGTGAGCCTGTTCGTGGTGGCCGGCGCCGACCTGTACGTGCGGCTGCTGTCGACCGGCGCCATCACCGACCCGATCCTGTTCTGAGAGCGGAGCGATGACCGAGCTGGAGCGCGGCTTCTACGACGTCGTCGTCGTGGGCGCCGGAGGAGCAGGACTGCGGGCCGCCATCGAGGCGCACGAGGCGGGCGCGCGCACCGCCGTCGTCTGCAAGTCGCTGCTGGGCAAGGCGCACACCGTCATGGCCGAGGGCGGCGCGGCCGCGGCGATGGGCAACGTCTACCCCGAGGACAACTGGCGGGTGCACTTCCGCGACACCATGCGCGGCGGGAAGATGCTCAACAACTGGCGGATGGCGCAGCTGCACGCCCAGGAGGCGCCGGACCGGATCCACGAGCTGGAGGACTGGGGCGCGCTGTTCGACCGCACCAAGGACGGCCTGATCTCCCAGCGCGACTTCGGCGGCCACCGGTACGCGCGCCTCGCCCACGTCGGCGACCGCACCGGCCTCGAGCTCATCCGCACGCTGCAGCAGCGGACCGTGGCGCTGGGCATCGACGTGTACATGGAGTGCACGGTCACCAAGCTGTTCACGCACGAGGACGGCAGCATCGCCGGTGCCTTCGGCTACCGCCGCAGCACCGGCACGTTTCTCGCCTGGCAGGCGCCGTCGGTGGTGCTCGCGACCGGCGGCATCGGCAAGAGCTTCAGCGTCACCTCGAACAGCTGGGAGTACACCGGCGACGGCCACTCGCTGGCGCTGACCGTCGGCGCCACGCTGCTCAACATGGAGTTCGTGCAGTTCCACCCGACCGGCATGGTCTGGCCGCCGTCGGTGAAGGGGATCCTCGTCACCGAGTCGGTGCGCGGCGACGGCGGCATCCTCAAGAACTCCGCCGGCAACCGCTTCATGTTCGACTACATCCCCGACTACTTCCGCAAGGAGACGGCGGAGACCGAGGAAGAGGCGGACCGCTGGTACACCGACAAGAAGAACAACCGCCGCCCGCCTGAGCTGCTGCCGCGCGACGAGGTCGCCCGGGCGATCAACAGCGAGGTCAAGGCCGGCCGCGGGTCGCCGCACGGCGGCGTCTTCCTCGACATCGCCTCGCGCCACGACGCCGCGTACATCCAGAAGCGGCTGCCGTCGATGTACCACCAGTTCAAGGAGCTGGCCGAGGTCGACATCACCAAGGAGCCGATGGAGGTCGGGCCGACCTGCCACTACGTGATGGGCGGCGTCGAGGTCGACCCCGAGACCGCGCAGTCGACCGTCCCGGGTCTCTACGCCGCCGGCGAGGTGGCCGGCGGCATGCACGGCTCGAACCGGCTCGGCGGCAACTCGCTGTCGGACCTGCTGGTGTTCGGCCGGCGCGCCGGTGCCGCGGCCGCGGAGCGCGGCCGCGAGCTGCGCGACCGGGAGGCGTTTCTCGCCGACCGCGACCTGCGCGAGGCGGCGCAGGGCGCCTTCGCGCCGTTCGCCCGCGCCGGCGGCGAGAACCCCTACACGATCCAGCAGGAGCTCCAGCAGACGATGCACGAGCTCGTCGGCATCATCCGCACGGCGGAGGAGATGCGCGGCGCGCTGGAGAAGATCGACGAGCTCAAGCGCCGCGCCAAGGCGCTCACCGTCGAGGGAGATCGCCGCTACAACCCCGGCTGGCACCTCGCGCTCGACCTGCCCAACATGCTGCGCGTCTCGGAGTGCATCGCGCGCGCGGCCCTCGAGCGCGAGGAGAGCCGCGGCGGCCACACCCGCGACGACTTCCCCGGCCCGTCGGACGAGTGGGCCAAGATCAACCTCATCTGCTCGCTCGAGGGCGAGGACGTCGTGCTGACGCACAAGCCGCTGCCCCAGATGCCGCCCGAGCTCGCCGAGATCTTCGAGGAGTAGACGAACCGATGGGCTACGACGCCTCCCTCCGGATCTGGCGCGGGGACGACACCGACGGCGCATTGCAGGACTTCACCGTCGAGGTGAACGAGGGCGAGGTCGTCCTCGACGTCATCCACCGGCTGCAGGCCACGCAGACCCCGGACCTCGCCGTCCGCTGGAACTGCAAGGCCGGCAAGTGCGGCTCGTGCAGCGCCGAGATCAACGGCCGGCCCCGGCTGATGTGCCTGACCCGCATGGGCACCTTCGACCAGGCCGAGACCATCACCATCACGCCGCTGCGCGCGTTCCCCGTCGTCCGCGACCTGGTCACCGACGTCTCCTACAACTACGAGAAGGCGGCGCAGATCCCGGCGTTCGTGCCGCCCGAGCGCGATCCCGACGGCAACCACCGCATGGCGCAGATCGACGTCGAGCGCTCGCAGGAGTTCCGCAAGTGCATCGAGTGCTTCCTGTGCCAGAACACCTGCCACGTCATCCGTGACCACGAGGACAACAAGCGCGCCTTCGCCGGCCCGCGGTACCTCATGCGCATCGCCGAACTCGACATGCACCCGCTCGACCAGGTCGACCGGCGTCGCGTCGCGCAGGACGAGTTCGGCCTCGGCATGTGCAACATCACCAAGTGCTGCACCGAGGTGTGCCCCGAGGGCATCAAGATCACCGACAACGGGCTCATCCCGATGAAGGAGCGCGTCGTCGACCGCAAATACGTGCCGAAGACCTGGCTGGGCAGCGCCATCCGCGTCTTCAGGTCCGACGACAGCTGACCGCTCTCCCGCCTGCGTCCGCGTCCTGACACACGAGCGGCGCGTGGCCAGTCGGACGTCCCGGCTCGTCGGCCGACGCTGCGTCCGAACGTGCCTGCACCGGGTGTGTGCCAGGACGCGGACGCAAGCGGAGGGGTGGGCCGTCGGGCGGGGTCAGCCCTCGAGCTTGAAGCCGACCTTCAGGCCGACCTGGAACGCGACGATCCGGCCGTCCTCGACCCGCCCGCGGATCTCGCTGGTCTCGAACCACTCGACGTTGCGCACGGTGCGCGACACGCGGCCGATGCCGTTCTCGATCGCCTGCTGCACCGACTCGGACGACGAGCCGACGACCTCGGTCACGCGGTAGACGGGATCGCTCACGACGGGTCCTCCTGAGGGGGTCTCGATGGCGGTCCGGAGCCTCGCACACATGCCCCCGGGCACCCGCCGGGAGGTCCGCGGACCCGGCACGGGAGACTGGCCGGCAGACCGTCCGACCCCCTGGAGGAGACCCTTGAGCGAGATCAGCTTCGACGGCCGCGTGGCGATCGTCACCGGTGCCGGCGGAGGCCTCGGCCGCACGTACGCCCTCGACCTCGCCGCTCGCGGCGCATCGGTCGTCGTCAACGACCTGGGCGGCAGCGTCGACGGCAAGGGCGGCGACGACACGGCGGCCCAGAAGGTCGTCGACGAGATCAAGGCGAGCGGCGGCGAGGCTGTCCCGAACTACGACTCGGTCAGCACCCCCGAGGGCGGCGAGAGCATCGTTCAGACCGCGGTCGACGCCTTCGGCAAGGTCGACGTCGTCATAAACAACGCCGGGATCCTTCGCGACAAGAGCTTCGTGAAGATGGAGTGGGACGACCTGAAGGCCGTCATCGACGTGCACCTGATGGGTGCCTTCTACGTCAGCCGCCCGGCATTCAAGATCATGAAGGAGAACGGCTACGGCCGCTTCGTCTTCACCGCGAGCAACGCGACGTTCGGCCACTTCGGCCAGACGAACTACGCCGCGGCGAAGATGGGTCTGGTCGGCCTGTCGAACACGCTGGCGGTCGAGGGCGCCCGCGCCGGCATCCTGTCGAACGTGATCATGCCGGTCGCGAAGACCCGCATGACCGAGGAGCTGCTCGGCGACTTCGCCAACTACCTCGCGCCCGAGCTGGTGACGCCGATGGTCACGTTTCTGTGCAGCGAGGCCAACACCGTCACGCACGGGGCGTTCAGCGCCGCCGGTGGCCGCTACGCCGCCGTCAACTGGACGCTCGGCAAGGGCTGGTTCGCCGGCCCGGACGCCAGGCCCACCGCCGAGGACATCCAGGCCCACCTGGACGAGATCCAGAGCACCGAGGGCTTCATCATCCCCGGCTCCACCACCGACGAGATCATGGCGCTGGCGGCGCACTTCAACCCGCCCGCCTAGCCCGACGTCGCCGAGGGGCGGCCCTGCCGAGTGGCGGGGCCGTCCCTCTGTCGTGTGCGGCAGGCACCGGCGGCCACCGGCCCGTCCACCTCGCTTGATCAACAGGAACGCCACGCCGACGACGACGGCTCGCCCTCGGCGTGGCGTCCCTGTTGATCAACGCCGGGGGCGGGCTGGGGCCGAGGAGTCAGGCGGCCGGCGCGCCGCCCTGCTCCATGCCGGTGGCGCCGGGCGCCGCGCCGAGCGCGGTGCCCAGCCGGCGGCGCTGTCGGCCCTCGACCCACCCGGCGAGCCGCCCGAGCGCCAGGTTGATGACGATGTAGATCGCGGCGACGACGGTGAACGTCTGGATCGGGTTGTCGAGGTTCTGCGCCACCCGGCTGCCGATCCGCAGCAGCTCGGCGTAGCCGATGACGAAGCCCAGCGAGCTGTCCTTGAGCAGCACGACGAGCTGGCTCACCAGAGCGGGCAGCATGACCCGCACGCCCTGCGGCAGCAGGATCATCCGCAGCACCTGGCCGCGACGCAGCCCGACGGCGAGCGCCGCCTCCGTCTGTCCCGTCGGCAGGGAGAGGATGCCGGCGCGGATGATCTCGGCGATGACCGCGCCGTTGTACAGGGTGAGTCCGAGCACCAGGGCGTAGAGCGCCGGCAGCGACTCCCCGACCACGAGCGGCCAGGCGAGGAAGAAGCCGAGGATGAGCAGCAGCAGCGGCGTCGCCCGGAAGAACTCGATCACCGCGGTGGCGGGCATGCTGGCCCAGCGCGACTGCGACAGCCGGCCGAAGGCCAGCACGACGCCGAGCGCCAGCGCCAGCACCAGCGCGTACGCGGCGGCGACGAGCGTGCCCTGCAGCCCCTCCAGCAGCCGCTGCGCGACCCGCGGGTCCTGCCAGAACGGCGTCCACAGCTCGGCCTCGAACTGGCCGTTGGCGTGCAGCCGCCTGGCCGCCACCGCGAGCAGCGCGAGCAGCACGAGTCCGCCGACGATGCTCGAGAGCAGCACGCGCCGGCGCGCCCGGGGCCCCTGGACGTCGTACAGGACGGTGCTCATCGGGCGACCGGCGCCACGGCGCGCTCCAGCCAGCGGAACCCTGCGCTGGCGGTCAGGGCCAGCACGACGTAGCCGAGCGCGGCGGTCGCGAGCAGCCAGAGCACCGCGTCACCGTTGCGGTTGATGAGCCCGTTGGTGCGCTGCAGCGCCTCGGCGACGGCGAACTGGCTGGCGATCGAGGTGTTCTTCAGCAGGGCGATGAACACGCTCGCGAGCGGCGGCACGATGTTCCGGAACGCCTGCGGCAGGATCACCAGGCGCAGCGTCTGCAGGAACGTCATCCCGATCGAGCGCGACGCCTCGGCCTGCCCGGGCTGCACGCTGTTGATGCCCGAGCGCACCGCCTCGGCGACGAACGCCGCCGTGTACACGGTCAGGGCGATGACCGCGAACCGGAAGTACGGCAGCTGCACGGTGTCGGTGCCGATGTCGACCTGCGGCAGCCCGAACACGACCATGAAGAAGACGACGGTCAGCGGTGTGTTCCGCACCAGCTCGACGTACGTCGTGCCCGCCCACCGCAGTGGTGGGGCGGGGGAGACGCGCATGGCGGCGATGAGGGTGCCCAGGACGAGCGCCCCCACCGCCGCCACCAGCGTCAGTGCGACCGTGGTCCGGAACCCCGCCAGGAAGACATCGAGGTTCTCGATGACGGCGTCCACGTGACCTCCGGCTCAGTACGCGTCGATCAGCTGCGCGTCGATCAGGTGTCGCAGCCCCACGGCTCGCCGAGGTCCGACACGTCCTGCTCGATGACCTCGCCGGCGGTGCGGTCGAAGGCCTCCTGCAGCTCGCCGCTCTCGGCCATGTCGGTCAGCTGCTCGTTGATCCACTCGCAGAACTCCTCCTGGCCCTCGGGGATGCCGATGCCGTACGGCTCCTCGGTGAAGGGCTCGCTGAGCAGCTCCAGGCTGTCGTCCTCGGACGCGAAGCCCGACAGGATGACGTTGTCGGTCGTGACGGCGTCGACCTGGCCGTTCTTCAGCGCGTCGACGCAGCGGTCGTAGACGTCGAAGAGCACGAGCTCGGCGTCGGGCACGTTGTCCTGGATGTAGCCGGCAGGGGTCGACCCCTGCACCGAGCACACCTTCTTGCCGGCGAGGCTGTCCGGGCCGTCGATGCCCTCGGGGTTGCCCGCGGCGACCAGGATGTCCTGGCCGGCGGTGAAGTACGGACCCGCGAAGTCGATGACCGCGTCGCGCTTCTCGTTGATGGTGTACGTGGCGACGACCATGTCGACCTGCCCCTGCTGGAGGAACGGCTCGCGGTTGGCCGACACGGTCTCGACCCACTCGATGCCGTCCTCGCCGATGCCGAGCCGGGCGGCGATGGCCTTGGTGACCTCGACGTCGAAGCCCTCCGGCTCGCCGTCCAGGTTCTCGAGCCCGAACAGCGGCTGGTCGAACTTCGTGCCGATCTTGATGCTGCCCTGCTCCTGGAGCTCGGCCATCCGAGTGCCGGACTCGAACTCCTGCTGCGTGGGCTCCGGGGCGGCGGTGTCCTCGCCGCCGTCGTCGTCGCCGCCGCAGGCGGCCAGCGTCAGGGACAGGGCGACCGCGGTCGCCGTGGCAAGGGCGCGGGGTGCGCGCATGGTGTGCCTTCCTCTCGGTGTCGGCCCGGGGTTCCCGGGTCGTCGTGCTGTTCTCAGTGGCTGAGGATCTTGGACAGGAAGTCCTTGGCGCGGTCGCTCTCGGGGTGGGAGAAGAACCGCTCCGGCTCGGCCTCCTCGACGATCGCGCCGTCGTCCATGAAGACCACGCGGTTGGCCGCGCGGCGCGCGAAGCCCATCTCGTGCGTGACGACGATCATCGTCATGCCGGACTCCGCGAGCGACGTCATGACGTCGAGGACCTCGTTGATCATCTCCGGGTCGAGCGCCGACGTCGGCTCGTCGAAGAGCATGACCTTGGGGTCCATCGCCAGCGCACGCGCGATGGCGACGCGCTGCTGCTGACCGCCGGACAGCTGCGCCGGGTACTTGTCGGCCTGGTTCCCGATGCCGACCCGGTCGAGCAGCTCGCGGCCGCGCTGCTCGGCCTCCTTCTTGCCGATGCCGCGCACCTTCACCGGCCCGAGCGTCACGTTCTGCAGCACGGTCTTGTGCGCGAACAGGTTGAACGACTGGAAGACCATGCCGACCTCGGCGCGCAGCCGCGCGAGCTCCTTGCCCTCGAGCGGCAGCGGCTTGCCGTCGATGCGGATCTCGCCCTCGTCGATGGGCTCGAGCCGGTTGATGGCCCGGCACAGCGTCGACTTCCCCGACCCCGAGGGCCCGATGACGACGACGACCTCGCCGCGGCCCACCTCGAGGTCGATGTCCTTGAGCACGTGCAGCGGCCCGAAGTGCTTGTTCACGCCGCGCATGACAACGAGGGGCTCGCCGGGTGCGGCGGCAGGCGCGGAGGGGTCGGCCACGCGCGGACCCTAGACCGGCCGCGCCATGAACCGCGACGCCGGTTGCGGCGCGCCCCGCGATCGTGATCGAGTGGTGATGTCTGGCGATCCCTAGGCTCGACGCCGTGGCGCGGGTGCTGGCGGTGGTGGGTCCGACCGCCGCGGGCAAGTCCGAGCTCGGCGTCGCCCTGGCGCGCGCCGTCGGCGGCGAGGTCGTCAACGCCGACTCCATGCAGTTGTACCGGGGCATGGACGTCGGCACGGCCAAGCTCGCCGAGGCCGAGCGCCAGGGGGTGCCGCACCACCTGCTCGACGTCTGGCCGGTCACCCGCACGGCCACGGCGGCCGACTACCAGGCGCTGTGCCGGTCGGTGCTCGACGACCTGCTGGCGCGCGGCGTCACGCCGGTCCTGGTCGGCGGCTCGGGTCTCTACCTGCGCGCGGCGCTCGACCACCTGTCGTTCCCCGGCACCGATCCGGACCTGCGGGCGCGCCTCGAGCAGGAGCTGGCCGAGCACGGGGCACCGGCGCTGCACGCCCGGCTGGCCGAGCTCGACCCGGAGGCCGCCGAGCGCATGGACCCCGCCAACGGGCGGCGCGTCGTCCGCGCCCTCGAGGTGGTGGCAGTCGCCGGTGCGATGCCGGGGCGGATGACGTCGTACGACGCCCGCTACGAGACGCACTGGATCGGCGTGGACCGCTCTGACCTGGCCGAGCGGATCGCCGTGCGGGTGGATCGCATGTTCGATGCGGGTCTGGTCGACGAGGTGCGGCGGCTCGAGGCGCAGGGCCTGCGCGAGGGCGTGACCGCCTCGCAGGCGCTCGGCTACCGGCAGGTGCTCCAGCTCTTCGACGGCGACGGCGACGAGCAGCTGGCCCGCGAGCGCACCGTCACGGCGACCCGCCGGTTCGCCCGCCGGCAGCGTGCCTGGTTCCGTCGTGACCCCCGGATCCGCTGGCTCGACCCCGCCGACGACCTGCTCGCGCAAGCGCTGTCCGCGCACTGACCCGCACACCGGTCACTCTGCGTGACTGGCCCGAACGGACCTGTGGGAACCACCCCTCGTCGTCATGACCCGTGGGGTGTCCAGGTCGAGACTCCGGCCATGACGTCGCCCCACAGCAGCGCGGCCTCGCTCGACGATCTGCCGGCGCTGCACCGCAGCGTCGAGGACGGCACGCTCGAGCTGCTCTACCAGCCGGAGGTCGAGCTGGACTCCGGCGCGCTCGTCGCGATGGAGGGGCTGCTCCGGTGGCACCACGGCGACCTCGGGGTGCTCGCGCCGCCCGCGTTCCTCGACCTCGCCGAGCGCAGCGGGGACATCGGTCCGATCGGGATGTGGGTGCTGTCCGAGGGCGCCCGCGAGGCGCGTCGCTGGCAGTCGCTGCCGGGTCCGCAGCGCCGGCTGTGGCTCAACGTGAGCCTGACGCAGGTCACCTCGCCGACGCTGTCGCTCGCCGTCTCGCACGCCATCGAGAAGAACGGCCTGGCCCCCGGCGCGCTCGGCCTCGAGGTGTCCGAGTCGACGGTCCTGCACCTCGGCGACCAGGCGCTGCCGCACCTGCAGGCGCTGCGGGACGCCGGCGTGGCCATCGCCGTCGACGACTTCAGCACCTGGTACGCCACGCTCGGCGTCATCGCCGAGCTGCCGGTCGACGTCGTCAAGCTGGGACAGCGCTACGTGCGCGGGATCGGCGAGGACGTCGTCGGCGAGGACGAGAACCTGGACGCGATGGTGTCCACGCTGGTCGAGCAGGCGCACGACCACGGCATGCTGGTCGTCGCCGAGGGCGTCGAGACGTGGGCGGAGGCCGCCCGGCTCACCGAGCTCGGCTGCGACCGCGCGCACGGCTGGCTGTTCGCCTCGCCGCAGCGGGCCGACCGGGCGCGCTGGCTGCTCTCGCGGGGCGTCGGCTGGCGCGGCGGGATGGTCACCCCGAAGACCCGGGCGCAGCTGCCGACCCCGCGCAGCAGCCGCTGACGCCCGTACGCTGGCCGGCATGGCGCTGCCGCTGGCCGGCCGGCCCTTCCTGAAGGGCCACGGCACGCAGAACGACTTCGTCGTGCTGCCCGACGTCGACGGCTCGCTGTCGCTGCCGGCCGACGCCGTCCGCGTGCTGTGCGACCGCCGCGCCGGTCTCGGCGCCGACGGCGTCCTGCGCGTGGTGCCGTCGCGGCTGGACCCCGACGCCGCCGCGCATGCCGATGTCGCGCCCTGGTTCATGGACCACCGCAACGCCGACGGCAGCACCGCCGAGATGTGCGGCAACGGCATCCGCCTGTTCGCCCGCTACCTCGTCGACGCCGGCCTGGCCGAGCCCGGGGCGATGCGGATCGCCACCCGCGCCGGCGTCAAGGACGTCGTCGTCGAGTCCGCCGGCGACGTCACGGTCGACATGGGCCCGGCCGAGGTGGGCGAGACGTTGGTCGTCGACGGCGGCAAGGCGCAGTTCGTCTCGATGGGCAACCCGCACGCCGTGCTCGAGGTGCCGTCGGTGGAGGCGCTCGGCGAGCTGCACCCCGACCGGCTGGACCTCAACGTGGAGTACGTCGAGGACGTGTCGGCGACGCACATCCGGATGCGGGTGCACGAGCGCGGCGTCGGCGAGACGCGGTCGTGCGGGACGGGCGCGTGCGCGGCCGTCGTCGCGACGTCGCTGCGCACGGGCGCGGTGCGCGGGACGGCGTTCGACGTCGACGTGCCGGGCGGCCGGCTGGTCGTCACCTGGCAGGACGACGGGCGGGTGAGCATGCGAGGGCCCGCGGTGCTCGTGGCGCAGGGCGTGCTCGACGACGGGCTGCTGACGTGACCGATGGGCTGACGCCGGCGCAGGCGGCCAAGGCGCTGAAGAACCCGATCGGGACGTTCGGCTTCGACTGGATGTCCGACGCCGACCTGCGGGCCCGCGGCAAGGCCGAGCTGGGGCTGCGCGGCCGGCCGCTGTACCACCTGGGCCGCTCCGGCGTGCTCGGCGACGTCCCGGCCGACGTCGTCATCGCGGTCGAGGCGTTCTTCCCGCCCGAGGTCGTGCGCCGGTCGTGGGAGGACCGCGGCGAGAACCGGCCGCAGGACGTCGCGCGCTGGTACGCGGGCGGGTGCGCCGCCTTCGCGCGCGGCGTCTTCCCGGACGACGAGCGCACCGCGCGCGCCGTCGGGCTGGTGGAGCGGGTCGTCGACGCCGCCGAACCCGCCGGCCTGCCGCTGTTCGCCGGCTGGCGGCTCCAGCCGCGGCCCGACGACGCGCCCGGCCGGCTGGGCGTGCTGCTCAACGTGATGCGGGAGCACCGCGGGTCGGTGCACGCCGCGGCCGTCGCCACGATGGGCATCCCGCCGCTGGCCGCCGTGATGGCTGGGTCGTACGGCGAGGCGAACGCGCGGTTCTTCGAGTGGCCGGAGCCCTACCCGGACCCGGACCCCTGGCGCGCCAAGTGGGACGCCGCAGAGGACCTCACCGCCGCGGGCGCCGCCGTGCCGTACGACGCGCTGGACGCCGCGGAGCGGGCCGAGCTGGTCGACGTCGTCCGCGGTCTGCTCGTCCGGTAACCCCCCGTCCCCCGCGAACCGCCCGGAGCCCTCCCGACGGTTCCGGGACCGCCGGCAACCGCGCCAGCCACTCCACCCCCGCCGCGCGGAGCCCTCCCGACGGTTCCGGCGCGTCCCGCAACCGCCGCAGCCACTCCACCCCCCGCCGCCGGAGCCCTCCCGACGGTTCCGGCGCGTCCCGCAACCGCCGCAGCCACTCCGGCCGCGCGGCGGTCGTCAGCGGGTGCCGGCGCGGACGGCGGCTCCCCCCGCGAGAGCGGCGGCCCCGACGACCGCGGCGGCGCCGGGGCCGGTCGAGGGCAGCGTCCGCGCGGCGGTGTCGGCGCCGGTCGCAGCCCGGACGCTCATCGGCGTCGACGCGCCGCCGGAGCCGCCGGCCGACGACGCCGCCGGCGCGAGGTCCGGGTCGAGGAAGAAGGGCGCGGCGTAGGCGATCGCCCCTCCGCTGGCGTTGTACTCCGCGGGGCCGCGGTCGTCGACCTCCTGCTCGGCGTCGACGATGCGCAGCACGACCCAGCGGCCGTTCTCGACGTCGATCGGTGCGCTGAACGAGACGACCGGCTGGTCGTCCCGCGGGACGACGAAGGCGTGCTCGTGCACGATCGTCGGCAGCGGGCGCCCGGTCTGCAGGAGCTGGGCGACCAGAGGCCGGCCCGCCCAGCCCGTGCCGCGGTTCAGGTCGAGCTCGACGCGCACGTCGCCGTTGCGGTGGCCGACGACCTGGCCCATCCGCACGCCGTTCATGGCGGCGTCCAGGCGCAGCCCGCGCAGACGGGTGCTGAAGAACCGGCGTGCCTCCATGGCGTCGCGCACCCCGGCCCGCGACAGCTCGGTCACCCAGACGCCGGTCCGGCCCTTGCCGTCCGGGTAGCCCCAGTCGGTGCCGTGCTCGTCGCTCACGCCCGTCAGACCCACCCGCCAGCCGGCGTCGAGGCACTCGGCGATCGGCGAGTCGAAGCCGGACTCCAGGCCCTCGAACAGGTAGTCCTCACCGCGGTTGAAGACCTCGATCGAGACCATGCGGTCGGCGATCCGGGCGTCGTAGGCGAAGTAGCCGAAGCGGCCCGGCTCCCGGCCGGGGTGGTTGAAGCCGGCGATGGCGTCGGCGCCGCCGGCGAGCAGCGGCGTCGCGGGGTCGCGCGCGAGCCACTCGTAGAAGCCGCGCATCC
>JBKHYE010000030.1:0-21858 GCA_046565705.1 Actinomycetes bacterium | reverse complement strand
GCGCGGCCAGCGCGGTGATGCCGTTCTCCGGCAGCCGCTGCGCGAGCTCGGCCGGGTCGGCCACGTGGTCGCCGCCCTGGGTGAGGTCACCGCCGCCCATCGCCGACTTGAAGATGTCCTCGTGCCGTCAGACGACACCCTTGGGCATGCCGGTCGTGCCGCCGGTGTAGATGAGGTACAGGTCGTCGCCCGAGCGGCCCTCGACCTGCGGGCGCTCGGCCGGCGCGCCGGCGAGCGCGTCCTCGTACGCCAGTGCACCCGACACGGGCTGCTCGTCCGAGCCGTCCGCGACGTCGAGCACGACGCGGAAGCGGCCGGCGTCGTCGAGCGCCGACGCCGCGCGCGGCGCGAACGAACGGTGGACCAGCAGCGCCACCAGACCGGCGTCGTCGTACAGGTAGCGCAGCTCCTTCTCGACGTACCGGTAGTTGATGTTCACCGGGACGGCGCGCAGCTTGAAGGCGGCGAGCATGCCCTCGAGGTACTCGCTGCCGTTGGCGAGCTGCAGCCCCACCGTGTCGCCGGCGCCGACGCCCGCTCCGGCGAGGACGTGCGCGAGCCGGTTCGCGCGCTCGTCGAGCTCGCGGTAGGTGAGCCGCCGGTCGCCCACGACGAGCACCTCGCGGTGCGGATCGGCGTCGACCACCGCCTCGAACAGGTCGGCCAGGTTGTGCGGCGAGACCGCCACCGGTGCCCCCCTCCTCCGCGTCGGTGCGGCCGCCAGACTAGAACGTGTTGCACTCCGCGGCGAGGGTCGACAGCTTCGAGGAGCGCAGGAACGCGCGGACCAGGTCCATCAGCCCGTCGGTGAGGTAGCAGAACGACATGCCCGTGTCGGGATCGGCCCACGCGATCTGCCCACCCAGGCCGGACGCGCCGAAGGCGCGCGGGCCGACCGCCTTGCCGAACTCGCGCAGGTCGGCCTTCCCGTCGTCGCCCGCGACGACCAGGCCGAGGGTGCGGTTCGCGGGCACCCGCGTGAACGGGTCGAGGTGGGTGTTGCGCACGTGGCCGGTCGCGTCCGCCAGCACCTCCGGGTCCCAGATGCGCGGCTCGTTGTGCAGGAACGCCTGGTACAGCAGCGCGACGTCCGACGCGGTCGAGACGGCGCCCGCGCCCGGCACGCCGACGGCGCGCACGTCCGTCCGGTTGTAGAGCAGCAGCTGGTCGTCGGTGGCGATCTCGGGCACCTCCGCGCCCTCCGGCACCTCCTGCGCCACGAGCACGACGTCGCGCACGTCGCCCTGCTCCTCGGGCGGCACGCCGAGCTGCAGGCGACGCAGGCCGAGCGGTGCCACGACGCGCTCGTGCACGAATCGGCGGTAGTCCGTGCCCGCCGTCTGCTCGACGATCTCGGCGAGCACCCAGTGCGCCGACACCGCGTGGTACTCCGTACGGCTGCCCGGCTCCCAGTCCAGGCGCCAGTCGGCGAAGCGCGCCCGCCGGCCCTCGGACGTCGCGCCGTCGGTCGGCAGGATCGGCGCGCGCGGGAAGCCCGCGGTGTGCGTGAGCAGGTGCTCGACCGTCACGCGCTCCTTGCCGCCGGTCCGGAACTCCGGCACGAGGTCGGCAACCGGCGTCTGCGGCGTCAGCGCGCGCTCGCCGAGCAGCACCCACACCGCGCTCGCGACCAGCGCCTTGGTGACCGAGAAGACGAGGTAGCGGTCGTCGTCGCCCGCGTCGCCGAACGTCGCGGTAACCGCGATCTCGCCGTCCTTGGCGAGCGCGAGCTGGCACGACGGGATGCGCCCGCGGACGACGTCTCGCTCCGCGCGGTCGAGCAGAGCGGCCACCGCGGTGGGGTCGAGGCCGAGCCGGGTGAGACGGTCCTGCTCGACGACTTGATCGGGTGCGGGCACGGCAGCGATCCTGCCCCGTGCGGTGACAGGCGGTGCAACCGCCTGCGGACGTTGGAGGAGTGCGTGGGCGAGCGGCTGCCCGGGATCGACGCGGGCTACCTGTACATGGAGACGCCCAGTCAGCACATGCACACGCTCAAGATCGCCATCGTCGACGTGTCGTCGGTGCCCGGCGGCTACAGCTTCTCCGCCCTCGAACGGGAGCTGGCACGCCGGCTGCACCTGCTGCCGCCGTTCCGCCGTCGGCTCGTGCAGGACCCGCTGCGGCTGCACCACCCGCTGTGGGTCGAGGACCCGGACTTCGACCTCACCCAGCAGCTGCGGCACGCGACGCTCGACGCCCCCGGCGGCCTCGAGCAGTTCGAGGACCTGGTCGGCCGCATCGCCGGGCGGCCGCTCGACCGCCGTCGGCCGCTGTGGGAGCTGTGGATCTGCGAGGGCTTCGCCGACGGCCGCATCGGCATCGTCACGAAGGTGCACCACACGGTCGCGGACGGCGTCGCCGCCAACGCGCTGCTCGCGAACGTCGTCGACCTGAGCGCGCCGCCGCCGCCGGCGCACGTGCCGCCCCGGCTGCCGAGCGCGCCGCGGCTGGCGGCCGACAGCCTGCTCGAGCGGTTGCGGCTGCTCGTGCGGCTGCCGGCGCTGCTGGTGCGGACCGTCCGCAGCCTGGTGGCGCTCGGCCGGTACCGAAAGCAGGCCGCCGCCGAGGGGCGCCCGGCACCACCGCGACCGGTGCTCGACACCGTCAACGTCTCGTTCAACGGCGCGCTGACGCCGCGCCGGTCGTTCGCGACCGCGACCCTGTCGCTCGAGGCGGCGAAGAAGGTGAAGAGCGCGCACGGGGTGACGCTGAACGACGTCGTGCTCGGTGTGGTCGCCGGCGCGCTGTGCCGGTGGATGGAGGACAGCGGCGAGCGCCCCGCCCGCTCCCTGACCGCAGGCATCCCGGTCGTCACCGACCCGAAGGACGCGCCGCCGCGGCTCGGCGGCAACCGCGTCTCCAACATGTTCACGACGCTGGCGACCGACGTCGCCGATCCGGTCGCGCGGCTCCAGCGCATCTCCGAGGTGACCCGCGAGGCCAAGCAGGTGCAGGCGATCCTCGGACTGGACATGCTCGAGCGCTGGGTCGAGCACACGCCGCCGCTGCCGTTCGCGGCGTTCATGCGCACGTACTCGCGGCTGCGCCTCGCCGACCGCCACCCGGCTCCGTTCAACGTCGTCGTCTCGAACGTGCCCGGGCCGACGCGCGAGATCTCCATCGCCGGCGCGCGGCTCACCGACGTCTTCTCGGTCGGCCCGCTGATGGAGGGCATCGCGCTCAACGTGACGGTGTGGTCCTACCAGGACCGGCTGGCCTTCTCCGTGCTCGCCTGCCCGGACACGCTGCCCGATGTCAGAGCGATCAGCCGGCACCTAGCGCCGGCGCTCGACGAGCTGCTCGCCACGGCCTGACCTGCGCGCCGAACTAGAACGTGTTCCTGTAGCGTCCGAATCGGCTGCGCCGCTGCCCCGAGGTCCTCGACCGCGCAGCCGGGAGGTGCGATGCGCCCACGAGTCCGCCCTCGAGCGCGCGCGAAGGACGCGGCCGTCGCCGTCCTGCGGCGGGCGGTGACGATCCCGCCGGTGCGCGAGCTGCCGCCCGGCCGCATGCTCGACCTGCCCGGCCGTGGACGCACCTTCGTCGTCGACTGCCCGGGACCGCCCGGAGCGCCGACGCTGCTGCTCCTGCACGCCCTCGCCTGCACCGCGACGCTGTCCTGGTACCCGGTGCTGCCTGAGCTGTCGCAGCAGTACCGGGTCGTCCTGTTCGACCAGCGCTGGCACGGCCGCGGCATCCGCAGCAAGCGGTTCCGCCTCGAGGACTGCGCCGACGACGCCGTCGCCGTGCTCGACGCGCTCGGCATCGACCGCGCGATCGTCACGGGGTACTCGATGGGCGGCTCCGTCGCGCAGCTGGTCTGGAAGCGGCACCCGCAGCGCGTCGAGGGCCTCGTGCTGTGCGCGACCGCGCGCAACTTCCGCGGCAAGCGCCGGGAGAAGCTGTTCTTCCCGGTGATGTCGGCAGCGATGCTGCCGCTCTCGCTCTACGCGTCGACGCGGGTCGAGCGGCTGGCCGCGACGCTCCCGGAGCTGCCCGGCCCGGTCACCGACGACCACCGCGTCTGGGGCCGGCAGGAGTTCCGCAGCACCAGCGCCTGGAGCGCACCCGCCGTCCTCGCCGCGCTCGGCGGCTTCAACTCGGCGCCGTGGATCGGCTCGGTCGACGTGCCGACGGCTGTCGTCGTCACGACGCGCGACCACACCATCCCGGTCCGCCGCCAGCGACGGCTCGCCGCGGCCATCCCCGGGGCCGACGTCGTCGAGGTCGACGGCGGGCACGGCGCCCTGGTCCTGCAGGCGGACAAGTTCGGGCCCGCCGTCGCGGCCGCCGCGGCCGGCGTCGTCGCGCGCGCCGGCGAGCGGGGTCCGCTCGAGCGGTCCGGCTGACCCCACCCTCCCCCGCGGGAAGGGCGGTCAGCCGGCGGCGGTGCCGCGGCTGACGATCGTGTTGGTCGACGTCGCGACGCGCTCGCCGTCGCAGGTCACCTCGGTCACGAGCGTCATGTGCTCGTTGGCGCCGGCCGTGCGGATCTCGGCGATGGTTGTCGTGGAGTCCAGCAGGTCGCCGGCGCACACCGGGCGGTGCAGCTCGAACCGCTGCTCACCGTGCACGAGCATCGAGAACACGACGCCGAGCCCGGGCAGGTCGAGCAGGTCGCTGCCCGAGCCGCCCAGCGTGATGAGGAACGTCGGCGGCGCGACGACGTCGCGGTGGCCGAGAGCGCGGGCGGCGTCGACGTCGCGGTAGGCGGGCGACGGGTCGCCGATCGCGTCGGCGAAGCGCCGGATGTCGCCGCGGGTCACCTCGAACGGCTCGGTCGACGACGACGAGCGGCCGACGAAGCCGGGGTCGAGCGGCACGGCGCCCTCCAGGTGCTCGGCGGACCCGACGGCGGCGGCGCCGTCCACGGGTGGGAACCTGTTCTACCGCAGCATGTCCCGCGGCTGCGCCCCTGACCCGAGGAGGTTCCGTGCTCGACCTGGCCGGCACGTCGTCCGTCGTCACCGGAGGTGCGTCCGGCCTCGGAGAGGCGAGCGCGCGGGCGCTCGCGCAGCGCGGCGCGCGCGTCGTCGTCGTCGACCTCCAGGACGACAAGGGCAGGGCCGTGGCCGAGGCGATCGGCGGCACGTACGTGCGGGCCGACGTCACCGACACCGAGCAGGTCGTCGCCGCCGTGGAGGCGGCGGCGAGCCTGGGGACGCTGCGCACGCTCGTGGCCGCTGCGGGCATCGGCTGGGCGACGCGCACGGTCGGCCGGGACGGCGAGTTCTCCTCCGCGCACGACCTCGACGCCTTCACCAAGGTGCTCATGGTGAACGTCGTCGGCACGTTCAACTGCGTGCGCCTCGCGGCCACCGCCATGGGTCGCACCGAGCCCGGCGAGGACGGCGAGCGCGGCGCGATCGTGACGCTCGCGTCGATCGCCGCCTTCGACGGCCAGATCGGGCAGGCGGCGTACTCCGCCAGCAAGGGCGGCATCGTCGGGATGACGCTCCCCGTTGCGCGCGACCTCGCAGCGATCGGCGTCCGGCTGAACTGCGTCGCCCCAGGGCTGTTCGACACGCCGATCTACGGCGAGGGCGAGGGCGCCGAGCAGTTCAAGGACAAGCTCAAGCGCGACGTGCTGTTCCCCAAGCGGCTCGGGCGCGCGGACGAGCTGGCCTCGGTCGTCGTCGAGCTGCTGACGAACTCCTACGCCAACGCCGAGGTTGTGCGCCTCGACGGCGGAGCCCGGCTCCAGCCGAAGTAGCGCTCAGAGCACCCGCAGGCCCGGCCGGTCGGCCGGGTCGACGAGCACGCAGTGGGTGCCGGAGAACACGGTCGGCATGCACTTGTTGCAGTGGATGCACAGCGACTCCTGCATCGCGTCCCCGTTCTCGCGCGAGGCCTGCAGCCGTCGCAGCAGGCCCGGCTCGCGCAGGAGGGCACGGCCCATCGCCACGAACGCGAACCCCTCGGCGACGGCCGCGTCCACGGTGTCGAGCCGGTTGACGCCGCCGAGCAGCACGAGCGGCAGGTCGAGCGCCTGGCGGAACTGCCGGGCCAGCGGCAGCAGGTACGCCTCCTCGAAGGGGTACTCCGGCATGAACCGCTTGCCGACCACCCGGTAGCCCAGCCGCTGCACCGGCGGCAGCACGGCGGCGAACTCGCGGCGCGGCACCTCGCCGCGGAACAGGTACATCGGGTTGCCCAGCGACCCGCCGGCCGTGAGTTCGAGCGCGTCGAGGGTGCCGTCCGCCTCGAGCAGGCGCGCCATGGCGATGCTCTCGTCGAGCCACAGCCCACGGGGGACGGCGTCGGTCATCTCGTACTTGGCGAGCACGGCCGTCCGCGTGCCGACGGCCTCGCGGACCACGTGCGCGATCTCGCGGGCGAAGCGGATCCGGCCCTCGGTGCTGCCGCCGTAGCCGTCCTTGCGCCGGTTCCAGCGCGGCGACATGAAGCTGTTGACGAGGTAGTGGTGCCCGAAGTGCAGCTCGACGGCGTCGAAGCCGGCGTCGGCCAGCAGCCGGGCACCCGAGGCGAAGTCGGCCGTGACCCTGGCGATGTCCTCGGCCGTCATCGCGTAGTAGCGGGTGGCCAGCGTCGAGACGCCCGACGACGCCGCGAGCGGACGAGCGCCGGTGATCCGCCGCTGTCCGACGGGCCCGGCGTGACCGATCTGCGCCGACACCGCGGCGCCCTCGGCGTGCACCGCGGCGGCGAGCCGGGCCAGCCCCTCACCGGCCGCGGGCCGCAGCACGATCTCGTTCGGCGCGCCCCGGCCCTCGGGCGACACCGCGCAGTAGGCGACCGTCGTCATGGCGACACCACCTGCGGCGAACGCGCGGTGGAAGTCCACGAGCGCGTCGGTGACGAGCCCGCCCGGGCTCATGCTCTCGAACGTCGCCGCCTTGAGCACGCGGTTGCGGAGCGTCAACGGGCCGAGCCGCGCAGGGGTGAACGCTGCGGACGGCGAGCGTCCGGGGTGCGGGCCGGGCGGCAAGGGCGACACGGGCGGAGCGTACCGGCGGGCGGCTACCGACAAGAACGCGTTCTAGCCCAGATCGCCCGGCAGCACGCGGGCTCACGGGTGGAACGCGTTCCAGTTTCGACGCGCCACCTCCCTTGACGTGGTGACGCAGCGCACACACGATGACAGGGCTCCGTCGGGCTGAGCCCACAGACCTCCAGGAGACCGTCGCCCATGCGTCGCAAGCCGCTGCTGCCGCTCGTCGTGCTGCTCGCCGTCGCGCTGTCCGCGTGCGGGGCACGGGTCGACGACGAGCTGCGCCAGCGGGCCGCCGCCGGTGCCCTCGGCGGCGGGAGCGGCGGCGGTGGCGTCGGACTGTCCGAGGACGGCACGCTCACCGACGACGGGCTCGCCCTCGGCGCGGACGGCACGGCTCTCCCGGGCGGCGACGCCGGTGCAGCCGGCGGCGACACCGGTGCGGCGGGCGGCGGGGGCGCCACCGGCGACGGCGGAGGCGGCGCGGCGGGTGGGGGCGGCGACGCCCCTGCACCACCCGGCGGCAACGGCGGCGCGACCGACATCGGCGTCACCGACACGACCATCACCGTCGGCACGGTGGCCGACCTGTCCGGCCCGGTGCCGGGGCTGTTCCAGGGCGCCGTCATCGGCACGCAGGCGTACTTCGCGAAGATCAACTCCGAGGGCGGCGTCTACGGGCGGCAGATCAAGGTCCAGGTCGGCGACGGCCAGCTCGACTGCGGCCAGAACAAGAGCCAGCACGCGGCGCTGCAGAGCAAGGTCTTCGCGTTCGTCGGGTCGTTCTCGCTCTACGACGACTGCGGCCAGGAGGCGCTCAACGGCACGAACGTCCCCGACATCCACAATGCGCTCGGCCGCAAGGCAGGGACGGCGCCGAACAACTTCAGCATCCAGCCGCTGCCGCAGGGCTGGCGCACCGGACCACTGCTGTACTGGAAGAACAAGTTCGGCGACAGGTTCACCAAGATCGGCAGCATCTACGCCAACGCAGGCGGCGCCGGAGCCACCTGGACCGGCACCAAGGCGGCGATCACCTCGGTCGGCGGCAACGTGCTCTACGAGCGCGGGTTCGGGCCGACCGACACCGACTTCACCGCCGACATCGTGCAGATGCGCAACCGCGGCGTGCAGATGATGTACATCAGCGCCAGCGACGCACCGACGTTCGCGCGCATCGCCAAGGCCGCTCGGCAGCAGAACGTCGACTGGCCGATCGTCGCGGGCGGGATCCACTACGACGAGGGCTTCGTCAAGCTCGCCGGCAGCGCCGCCGAGGGCATCTGGGGCGACCAGCAGTTCGCTCAGTTCTTCAGCGCCGAGGACGCCGCCAACATCCCCGCGGTCAAGGAGTTCCAGACCTGGACCTCGCGAGTGGCGCCGGGCAAGAAGCGCGACCTGTTCGGCGTCTTCGGGTGGGCGTCGGCGGCGCTGTTCGTCGAGGCCCTCAAGAAGGCCGGGCCGCAGGCCAAGCGCGACACGCTGCTGGCGGAGCTGCGCAAGATCAAGCAATTCGACGCCGGCGGCATCGTCGCGCCCGCGAACCCGGCGGACAAGAAGCCGCCGACCTGCTACGTGCTCAACGAGATCCGGGGTGGCAAGTACCTGCGGCTCGAGACGCCGCCGAACGCCTACCGCTGCGACGGCTCCTACTTCCTGACCGGGAAGTAGCCCGTGCGCCGGCCCCCGCAGCCTCGGACCCCGACGTGACCACGTTCCTCGCGTTCACGACCGTCGGCCTCGTCGTCGGCTGCATCTACGCGCTGACGGCGACCGGCCTGGTCGTCACGTACACGACCTCCGGCGTGTTCAACTTCGCGCACGGCGCCATCGGGATGATCGGCGCGTTCACCTACTGGCAGGTGAACCAGGCGTGGGGATGGCCGGCGCCACTCGCCCTGCTGCTCGTGCTCGGTGTGCTCGCACCGCTGTTCGGGGCGGCGATCGAGCGGGTGCTGATCCGACCGCTGCACGGCGCGTCGGTCGACCTGTCGATCGTCATCACCCTCGGCCTGCTGCTGTTCCTCATCGGGGTCGCGAACGTCATCTGGAAGCCGACCGAGACCCGCGTGCTGCCGGAGTTCTTCCCCAACGAGTCGCTGGCCATCGGGTCGGTGAACGTCAAGTACAGCCAGCTGGTCGTGGTCGTCGTCGCGCTCGCCGTGGCGATCGGCCTCCGGCTGCTGTTCTCGCGCACGCGCACCGGGATCGCGATGCGCGGCGTCGTCGACGACCCGTCGCTGCTCGCCATGACCGGGGCCTCTCCCGCCCGCGTGCAGCAGCTGTCGTGGGCGGTCGGCGCGACGCTCGCCGCGCTGGCCGGCATCCTGCTCGCCCAGCAGGTGAACCTCGACATCCTCACGCTGACCCTGCTGGTCATCAACGGCTATGCCGCGGCGCTGATCGGGCAGCTGAAGAGCCTGCCGCTCACCGCGGTCGGCGCGCTGGCGCTCGGCCTCGCCATCACCTACGTCATCGGGTACGGCTCCGGCTGGCTCGTGCAGATCCAGAACATCGTCCCGATGATCATGCTCTTCGGCGTGCTCGTCGTGCTCGGGTTCTTCAAGCCGGCCCGGCTGCGCACGAGCGCCGCCGCGGGACGGGCCATGCCGACCGTCCCGTCCTTGCGCGAGTCGCTGGTGTGGGCCGGCGCGCTCGTCGTCGGCGCCGTGCTGCTCGCCCAGCTGCTGTCGTCGGCGAACCTGCTGATCGGCGGGCGCACGTTCGTCCTCGGCATCACGCTGCTGTCGCTCGTGCTGCTCACCGGCTACGGCGGCCAGGCATCGCTCTGCCAGCTCACCTTCGTCGGCGTGGGCGCCTGGGCGATGGGCACCTTCGGCGACGGCGGGTCCCTCGTCGGGGTCCTCGCCGCGGTCCTGGCAGCGGCGCTGTTCGGCGCCGGCGTCGCCATGCCGACGCTGCGGCTGCGCGGCCTCTACCTCGCCCTCGCGACCTTCGCGTTCGCGACCGCCATGGACGACGTCTTCTTCAAGAACGTCTTCGGCGAGGGCGGCAGCCTCGCGGTCGAGCGGATGCGGCTGCCACTCGTCCCGACGACGTCGGACTCGGCGTTCTTCGTGCTGACCGCGGTCGTCTTCGCCGCGTGCGCCGTGGGCGTGCTCGCGGTGCGCCGCGGCCGGTACGGCCGTCAGCTGACCGCGCTCAACGACTCCCCCGCCGCCTGCGCCACGCTCGGCCTCAACGTCAACACGACCAAGCTCGTCGTCTTCACGGTGTCGGCCGGGCTCGCCGGTCTGTCGGGCGCCCTCTTCGGCGGCCTGCGCGGGTCGGTCGGACCCGGCGACTTCGCCGCGCTCGGCAGCCTGCTGCTGCTCCTGACACTGCGCATCGGCGGCGTCAACACCGCCACCGGCGCCCTGGTCGGGGCCTTCTTCGTCGCGATCGCGCCCACCATCCAGGCTCAGCTGCCGCAGCTGCCAGCGGCGGCGTTCCTGCTCACCGGACTCGCGGCCGTGAGCATCGGCCGCGACCCGTACGGCATCGGCGGCCGGGTGTCCGAGATCGGCGCGAAGCTGCGCGCCGCCCGCCGCCCACCACCGGGCGGCCCACCGCCCGCCGCTGCGAAGAGCGAGGAGAAGAGCCTTGTCGGCGTCGGCGGCTGAGCGCACCGCGGTGCTCGACCCGGCCGGCGGCGCGCCTGTGCTCGAGGTGGAGGACGTGTCGGTGCGCTTCGGCGGCGTGCAGGCCGTCAGCAACGCCACGATCACGGCGCGGGCCGGCCAGGTCACCGGCCTCATCGGCCCGAACGGCGCCGGCAAGACGACGACGTTCAACGTCATCACCGGCCTCGAGCAGCCGACGTCGGGCACCGTGCGCGTCGCCGGCCGCGACGTCGGCCGGCTGTCGCCCTACCGCCGCGCGCGGCTCGGGATGGCACGCACGTTCCAGCGGCTCGAGGTCTTCGGCTCTCTCACCGCGCACGACAACGTGCTGGCGGCGGCCGAGTTCCGCAAGGGCTGGGCCCGCGACGGCAGCGACCCGCGCGCGGTGACCGCGGAGGTGCTCGACCGCGTCGGACTGGCGCACGTGGCCGACGCGCGCGTCGACAGCCTGCCCACGGGGCTGGCCCGGCTGGTCGAGCTCGGGCGCGCGCTGGCCACCCGTCCGCAGCTGCTGCTGCTCGACGAGCCGGCCAGCGGCCTCGACTCGACGGAGAGCGAGGCGCTGGGCGACCTCCTGGTCGAGCTGGCGGCCGACGGCATGGCGGTGCTCGTCGTCGAGCACGACGTCGAGCTGGTGATGAGGATCTGCGATCTCATCCACGTGCTCGACTTCGGGCGCATCATCAGCGTGGGCGCGCCCGCCGACGTGCAGGCCGACCCGCACGTGCAGGCCGCGTACCTGGGCACCGAGGACCCTTTCGAGGTGGCGTCATGACCGCCGTCAGCGACGCTCTCGGCGCACCCGCGGTCGCGCGGGTGCCGTACGCCGTCGAGCTGATCGACGTCGTCGCCGGCTACGGCCGGATCGAGGTGCTGCACGGCGTCACGCTGCAGGTCCCGGTGAGCTCCGTGTACGCACTGCTGGGCCCGAACGGCGCAGGCAAGTCGACGACGCTGCAGGTGTGCTCGGGCGCCCTGCCGGCACGCAGCGGCTGCCTGCACGTCGCCGGGTCACACGTCAACGGCGCGTCGCCCGACGCTCTCGCGAGGGCCGGCGTGTGCCGCATCCCCGAGGGCCGCGGCATCTTCCCGAACCTCACCGTCGAGGAGAACCTGCGGCTGTGGACCTACGCCGGCGGGCTGAGCGACGACGAGGTGCGCGACCGCACGTTCGCGCGCTTCCCGCGCCTGGGCGAGCGGCGCAAGCAGCTCGCCGGAACCATGTCCGGCGGCGAGCAGCAGATGCTCGCCATGTCGCGCGCGCTGGTCGCCGAGCCCGGCGTCCTCCTGCTGGACGAGATCTCGATGGGGCTGGCGCCGCTCATCGTCAGCGAGCTCTACGACGTCGTGCAGCAGCTCGCGGCCGAGGGCATCAGCATCCTGCTCGTCGAGCAGTTCGCCCGCACTGCACTCGCCGTCGCCGACTACGCGGCGGTCATGACACAGGGCCGCATCGCCATGGTCGGCCAGCCGGCCGACGTCGCGGACTTCGTCACCGACGCCTACCTCGGAGGTGCGGCATGACACGACAGCGCAGACGCGCGCTCGCGCTCGTGGCGGCGGGCACGCTGTGCCTGGCCGGGTCGGTGGTCACGGCCGTCGGCGTCAGCGCCCAGGAGCAGCCGGGATCGGGGCTCGGCGCGTTCTCGCTGTCGGCGACCGCGCCGGGCATCAACGTGCGGTTCGAGGACGGCGGCTACTGCGGTGGCGGCGCGACGGCGGGCTGCGAGGGCGTCGTGCCGGCGGCGATCTCGACGCTCGGCAACGGCCCGATCGGCTACGGCCTCGCCTCGATCGCGTGGCCCGGCGCCCTCGCCGGCAACGTCGGTTCCGTCATCGTCGTCGGCGGCGGACCGCAGGAGGCGTCCCAGCTCAACAGCCCCGTGCGAGCCGAGGCGCGCACCGGCCAGGAGCCCTCGACGACGACGAACACCGACTACCCCGGCGCGACCATGACCGCCAGCGCCACCGGCGCCGAGGTCACGGCGCTGGCCGAGACGAAGACGACGACGGTGCCCGGTGCCGGCACCGCCGGCAGCATCTCCGGCAGCACCCGCACGACGCTGACCGGTGCCTCGACAGCGGTCGCGACGGCGCAGAGCCGCATCACCGACCTCGAGCTCGCCGCAGGCGTGCTGAAGATCAAGTCGTTGACGTCGACCGCCGAGGGCACCACGGACGCGAAGACCGCGAGCGCCACGGGCACGACGACCGTGTCCGGCGCGACGGTCGCCGGCGTGCCCGTGACGATCGACGAGCGCGGCATCACCGTGCAGACGCAGAGCGCGCCGGTCAACGCCATCGCCACCGAGGCGGTGAACCAGGCCGTCACGAACGCCGGCATGACCGTGGCGGTCAGCGCGCCGATCGTGACGCAGGACGGCGCCTCGGTCGTCTACAGCGCCGGCAGCGTCGTCATCTCGTGGGAGCCGCAGGAGGGCTACCGCGCGTCGGTCGTGCTCGGCGGGGCGAGCGTGAGCCTGGCCGCCGCCGAGGGCTTCACGTTCGACCTGCCGGTCGCCGCGCCCGCGCCACCGCCCGTGGACACCGGCACGGTGTCCGTCGAGCCCGAGCCGGCGCCGGTGCCGGACAGCGGCACCGCGGAGGTCGCCGAGCTGCCGGAGGCGCCGCCGGGGGCCCCGGCACCCCAGCCGGAGAGCGCACCCACCACCCTCGTGGCGGACCGGCTGTCGCTGCCACCGGGCAACGGCGTGCTCCTCGTCGCCCTCGCGCTGCTCGGCGCCGGGCTGGTGGCCGCCGGTCTCAAGCGGCTGCCCGACCGCGTCCTGGCCGCCACTGCCGCCGTCTGCCCGCTCGGGGAGGAACGATGACCGCCGCACCGGCACCGACCGACGCCGTGGAGCTCGAGCGCAGTCGCGACTGGCGGCTGCAGCGGCTCACCGAGCGCGTCGCGGCCCTGCGCACGAAGAGCCTGAGCGGCACTCCGGACCGCTGGCTGCTGATCGTCGGCGGCGTGCTCATGCCCCTCGGCGCGGTGTTCGTGCTGCTCGGGTGGGCCGGCGCCGCCCGCACACCGCTGCTGTTCGAGCAGATCCCCTACCTCATCTCCGGGGGGCTGCTCGGCCTGGGCCTCGTGCTGGCCGGCGGCTTCGTCTACTTCTCCTACTGGCTCACGCTGCTGGTGCGCGAGCAGCGCGAGGCGCGCGAGGACCTGCAGACGAGCCTGCGGCGGGTCGAGGAGCTGCTCGCGGCGTCGCTCGCGGCGGGCGCCTCGGCACCGGTCGCGGGGGCGGTGACGGTGCCTGTACAGGGCGGACCGCCGCCGCCCGCGCGTCGCCTCGTGGCGACGCCGACCGGCTCGATGATGCACCGGCCCGACTGCGCCGCCGTGGTCACGCGCGACAACCTCCGCGAGGTCACGGCCGAGACGCCCGGCCTGACGCCGTGCCGCATCTGCGAGCCGCTGCTCGACTGACCTGCCGGCTCAGTCGTCGTAGCTTATTTTCACGACGTCGGTCACGGGCACGGACTGGCACGCCAGCACCCAGCCCTCGTCGAGGTCCTCCTGCTCGAGCACGGCGTTGTGCAGCATCCGCACCTCCCCGTCGACCAGCTTGCACGAGCAGGCGCTGCAGTTGCCCTGCCGGCAGGAGTACGGCGCGTCGAGCCCCTGGCGCAGCAGCAGGTCGAGCAGCTTGGTGTCCTCGGGCCAGTCGTGCTCGCTCGTCTCGCCGTCGAGCTGCACGTGGACGCGCGCGGTGCGACCGGAGGTCGGCGGTGCGGTCGGCGCTGCGGCGGACGACGGCGTGATGGGCGCCGTGACCGGCGGCTCGTCGAGCCCCTCCCACGGGTTGCCCTCGAGCGACATGAAGCGCTCGACGTGCACGCGGCGCCGCTCGAACCCGAGCTCCGACAGCGCGGTCAGCACGCACGACATGAACGGCCCGGGACCGCACACGAACGCCTCGAACGAGGCGTAGGGGCGGACCAGCTCGCGCAGCTGCGGCGTCGTCGGCAGACCGGACACCGACTCGATCCAGTGCAGGACCGTCAGCCGCTCGGGGTGCTCGGCCGCGAGCGCGCGCAGCTCGGCCGCGAAGATGACCGACGCCTCGTCGCGGTTGGCGTAGACCAGCACGAGCCGGCCGGTCCCCTGCGCCAGCGCGCTCTTGACGATCGAGATGACCGGCGTGATGCCGCTGCCACCGGCGACCAGCAGCAGGTCGGCGTCGAGGTCCTTGGGGCTGAACTTGCCGGCCGGCGGCAGCACGTCGATCTCGGTGCCGGGCTGCACGTTGTCGCAGACCCAGTTGCTGGCGTAGCCGTCGACGGTGCGCTTGACCGTCACCTTCATGACGTCGTCGACGTGCGGCGAGCTCGAGAGGGAGTAGCAGCGGGCGGTCGGCGCGCGGTCGCTCGGGATGCGCAGGGTGAGGAACTGGCCGGGCTTGTACTCCAGCGGCGGGCCGTCGAACACGATGGAGTGCGCGTCGGCGGTCTCCCGGACGACGTCCTTCACCACCAGCCGGCGGGGCGCGTGGTCGCTCACTCGACGACCCGCACGACGCCGGCCTGCACGGCCGCCTCGATCGAGGTGCGCAGCGCCTCGCAGCGCGACACCCGAGCGGTGTGCTCACCGGCCGCCCGCCGCGCCGCGAGCTCCTCGCACGTCGAGGTGTCCCCCCGCCACTGCACGGTGGTCTGGGCGAGGCTGTTCTTGCGCACGCCGACCGTGGTGCCGCAGCGACCGCACGTGACGTCCTGCAGCACCGGCTCGTCGTCGGCGCCGAGACGGAGCGGACGCACGGTCACACCGCGGGTGTGGTGGCCGCGACCGGCTCGGGCGGCGAGCCGGCCTGCGCCGCCGCGACCAGCTCCTTCTGCCACGCCTCGACGGCGCGCGTGGTGTCGACCTCGAACTCGAAGCGCTGCACCATCTCGTCGGTGACGTCGGCGACGTCGACGTAGAACTGCGAGTACCACCGGCGCAGCTGGTAGACCGGCCCGTCCTCCTCGCAGAGCAGCGGGTTGTCGATCTTCGCCTTCCTCTGCCAGATGCGGACGTCGCCCATGAAGCCCTCGCCGATGAGCTTCGTCATCTTGCGCGCCACCTTGGCCATGGTCTCGTCGTCGAGGCCGGGGATGCGCTGGACGATGATGCCGAACTGCAGCCGGAAGCTCGTCGCGGTGACGGGGTAGTGGCAGGTGATGAGGATCGACTTGACGGTCATCTCGCCGTAGCTGTCCTCGAGCCAGTCGACGAGGTAGCTCGGGCCGAAGTAGGTGGCCTCGCTCTTGGTGGTCTGGCCCTCGAACCGGCCGACCTCGATCTCGGCGCCCGTGGCGGCGTGCTCCAGGCTGGTGCCCGCGTAGTACTGGGTGCAGAGCGGGCCCTCGAAGACGTTCTTGAAGTACGTCGGCAGGCCCTTGTGGATGTAGTAGAAGTGGGCCATGTCGACCATGTTGTCGACGATCTCGCGAGGGTGGCTGTTCTCGACGAGGAGCGTCTCCCAGGTCCAGTCGGTCCACTCGGCGGTGCCGTAGCCCTCGAACTCGGGGATGGTCACGTCGTCCGGCGGCGGGTTGCCCTCGGGGTCGTGCCAGACGAACAGGTGGCCGTTGCGCTCGAGCGTCGTCCAGGCGCGGGTGCGGGCGCGCGGCGGCACCCGTCGGGCATAGGGGATCTCGGCGCACTTGCCGTTGCCGCCCCACCGCCAGCCGTGGAACGGGCACGCCACGTTGTCGCCCTGCACCGACCCGTCGGAGAGGTCACCGCCCATGTGCCGGCAGTGCGCGTCGAGCGCGTGCAGCGCGCCGTCGGCACCGGCCCACACGACGAGCTTGGTGCCGAAGGCCTCGACGCCGTGCGGGGTGCCGTCGCGGAAGTCCTTGGCGAGGCCGAGGCAGTGCCAGCCGCGTGCGAACCGGGCCGGCGGGGCGCCGGCCTCGATGGTGCGCGGGGAATCGTCCACGGCGGTCATGAGGCCCTCCTGCGGGGTGCGGTGGCGGACGGATCGCGGGGCTCGTCGCCGCCTTCGTCCGCGGCGCGGCTGGCCAGGCGCAGCCGGTCGACGAACTCGGTGATGGCGCCGGCGATGGCCTCGCGGCGGACGCCGTCGACGTCGGCGAGCACCCGGGCGAGCTGCTCGACGTGGTACCGGTGCACGCGGGCGAGCGCCCGCCGGCCCTTCGCCGTCGCGACGTAGTGCGAGACGCGGCCGTCGCTGGTGTCGGCGCGCCGGCTGACCAGGCCGTCGTTCTCCAGCGACTGGAGCACCCGGCTGGCGGTCGGCTGGCTGACGTCGAGCGTGGCGGCGAGCACGGTGGCCGACACCGGACCGCGGTCGGCGACCAGCGACAGGAACTGCAGCCCGGTCCGGCTCACCTGGACGCCGGTGGCCGCCACCGTGGCGGCGTGCACGCCGCGCGACCCGGACAGCCGGTACAGGGTGTTGAGCGACTCGGCGAGCTCGCCGAGCGATGCCTGTGTCACACCGCAAGGCTGACACGGATGCATGCAGTACGCAAGTATCGCTACGCCAGCCCGGTGGCCAGCTCGGCCAGCGCGGCGGTGGGGCCGCCGATCGCGGCCGAGGCGCGAAGGGTCCAGAGCAGCCGGCGGTGCACCGGATAGGTCGTGTCGGCGCCGATGCCGCCGTGCAGGTGCTGCACGACGTGCTGCACGCGCTGACCGGCCTCCGTCGCCCACCACACCGCAGCCGCCGTCGAACGCGCGGCGGAGGTGGGGTCGTGCTCGGCCGCCCACACGGCCTGCCACAGCGTCGCCCGCATCGCCTGGACGTCGCAGTACGCGTCGCCGAGCTGCTGGCTGACGGCCTGGAAGGTGGCCAGCGGCCGACCGAACTGCTCGCGCTCGCTGACGTAGGCGGCTGCCTCGCGCACGCCCTCGTCGGCGACGCCGAGCAGCTGCGCCGACAGCGCCAGGCGCAGCAGCGCTCGGGCGCGCTCCGCGGCTCCCGGGGCGAGCGGCGTGGCAGGCGCCCCCGCCAGCCTGATGTCCGCGGCCAGCGAGTGGTCCGTCAGCGCGACGGGGGTGCGGTCCACGCCGTCGGTCTCGACGAGGTGCAGCGCGTCGCCGATCGGCACGAGCACGGCGTCGGCGAGGTGCGCGTACGGCACCGGCCCGGCCGTGCCGGTGAGCCGGTCGCCGTCGACCGTGACGTCGGCGTCCAGCGCCACCGCGAGGATGGCGGTGCCGTCGATGACGCGCGGCAGCCAGCGCGCCGGGACGTCGTCGGGCGCGTGCTGCGCGATCACGAGCGCGGCGACCGCGGTCTCGACGAGCGGCACCGGCGCGAGCCGCCGCCCCTGCGCCTCGGCGAGCAGGCACAGCTCCTCGACGCCGAGTCCCGCGCCGCCGTGCTGCTCGGGCACCACGGCGCCGACCAGGCCTGCCTGCGCCGCCTCGCGCCAGAGCGCGTCGTCGACGCGGGTCGCGGACAGCTCGGTCTTCGCGAGCTGCTCGTTCGTCGTCCGGGCGGCGAAGACGTCGTCGGCGAGCGCGACGAGCGCCGCCTGGTCCTCGGTCGGGGCGCGGCTCACCGGGCCCCCCGCGGCATGCCGAGGCCGGTCGTGCAGATGAGGTCGCGCAGCACCTCGTTGACCCCTCCCCCGAACGTGTTGACGATCGCCCCGCGGGTCAGCACGTCGAGCCGACCGCCGGCGGGGGCACCGGGCGAGCCCTGGCGTCGGCCGGCGTCCGCGCCGAGCAGGCCGAACAGCGAGCGGCAGACCTGCGCGTGGGTCTCGGTGCCGAACACCTTCACGGCAGAGGCGTCGGCGACGGACACGGCGTCGTCGGCGACGGCGCCGGCGAGCTGCCAGTTGAGCAGCCGCATCGCCTCGACCTGCGCCCAGGTCCGCGCGAGCTCGAGCCGCACCTCTGGCCGGTCGGCTGTGCCGCGCGCGACGCACTCGTCGCGCACCGCCTCCCACAGCGCCTCGGTGCGTCCGGAGTACGCGGCCAGGCCCACCCGCTCGTGGTTGAGCTGGGCGGTGAGCAGCCGCCAGCCGCCGTTCAGCTCGCCGACGAGGTTCTCGGCCGGCACGCGGACGCCGTCGTAGTACGTGGCGCTGGTGGTGTTGCCGCCGACCGTCGGCAGCGGCGTCCAGGAGAAGCCCGGGGCGTCCGTCGGCACGACGAGGATCGAGATGCCCCGGTGCTTGGGAGCCTCGGGATCCGTGCGCACGGCCAGCCAGACCGCGTCGGAGTGGCCGGCGCCCGACGTGTAGACCTTGCTGCCGTCGACGACCCACTCGTCGCCGTCGCGCACGGCGCGCGTCCGCAGCGACGCCAGGTCGGTGCCGGAGCCCGGCTCGGTGTAGCCGATCGCGAAGACCAGGTCGCCGGACAGGATCGGCGGCAGGTAGCGCGACTTCTGCTCCTCCGTGCCGAACGCCATCAGCGTCGGGCCGACGGTGTTCACCGTGACGAAGGGGAACGGCGCACCGGCGCGCTGCACCTCGGTGAACAGCACGAGCTGCTCGAGCGGACCGGCTCCGCCGCCGCCGTACTGCGTCGGCCAGCCGAGCCCGAGCCAGCCGTCGCGCCCCATCTGCCGGACGAGCTCCCGCCACAGCTCCGGGTTGTCGCCCTCGCCGCCCAGCGCGGTCTTCACCTCGGGCGGCAGCAGCCGCGCGAAGTAGGCGCGCAGCTCGTCGCGCAGCGCCGTCTGCTCGGCGGTCAGCGCCATGTGCATCACGGCTCGTCCCCCTTCTGCCGTGGCGAACGGTACGCGCACAACCGCCCAAGCGCTTGCTAGGTTGCGGGCAGCAGCGGGAGGTGCGATGGGGACCAGCGACGGCCGGGTGGTCGTGGTGACCGGAGCGGGTCAGGGCATCGGCCGTGCGCACGCGCTCGCGTTCGGCGCGGACGGTGCACGGGTCGTCGTCAACGACGTCGGTCCGGCCGCCGAGGAGGTCGCGGCGCAGGTACGCGACGCCGGCGGCGAGGCGGTCGCCAGCACCGGCGACGTCTCCGACTGGTCGTACGCCGAGCGGCTGGTGCGTGACGCCGTCGAGGCTTTCGGGCGGCTCGACGCACTGGTCAACAACGCCGGCCTCGTGCGCGACCTGATGCTCGTCAACATGAGCGAGGACGAGTGGGACCTCGTGCTGAAGGTCGATCTCAAGGGGCACTTCTGTCCGCTGCGGCACGCCGCGGCCTACTGGCGCGACTCGGCGAAAGCCGGCACGCCGGTGCAGGCGCGCGTCGTCAACACCAGCTCGGGAGCCGGACTGCTCGGCAGCGTCGGGCAGGGCAACTACGCGGCCGCCAAGGCGGGCGTCGTGGGGCTGACCCTGGTCGCGGCGGCCGAGATGGCCCGGTACGGCATCACGGTCAACGCCATCGCGCCGGCCGCGCGCACCCCCATGACCGAGAAGGTCTTCGCGCAGACGATGGCCAAGCCGGAGAGCGGGTTCGACCCCATGGACCCAGCGAACGTCTCCCCGCTGGTCGTGTGGCTCGCCAGCGCGGACAGCGGCGATGTCACCGGACGCGTCTTCGAGGTCGAGGCGGGCGTCATCAGCCCGGCCGACGGCTGGCAGCACGGGCCGCGCGAGGACAAGGGAGCCCGGTGGCTGCCGGAGGAGGTCGGCCCGGCCGTGCGGCGGCTGCTGGAGAAGGCACCGCCGCCGGCACCGGTGTACGGCGCATGACGCTCGATCAGTTCCGCGCCGAGGTGCGGACCTGGCTCGCGGAGCACCTCACCGGCCGGTTCGAGCCGCTCGTCGGCACGGGCGGCCCCGGCCGCGAGCACGAGCACACCGACCTGCGGCGAGAGTGGGAGCAGGAGCTCGCGAGCGGTGGGTGGATCGGGCTGGGCTGGCCGCGCGAGGCCGGCGGGCGCGGCGCCTCGCTCGAGGAGCAGGTCGTCTTCCACGAGGAGTACGCGCGCGCCGGGGCGCCGGCCCGCATCAACCACCTCGGCGAGCAGCTCGCCGGCCCGACGATCATCGCGTTCGGCACGCAGGAGCAGAAGGACCGCTTCCTGCCGGGCATCCTCGCCGGCACCGAGCTGTGGTGCCAGGGGTACTCGGAGCCCGACGCCGGCTCGGACCTCGCCGCCGTCCGCACCCGCGCGGAGCTGCGCGAGGACGGCTGGCACGTCACCGGGCAGAAGGTCTGGACGTCGCTCGCGCACCTCGCGGACTGGTGCTTCGTGCTCGCGCGCACCGACCCGGAGTCGCAGCGCCACAAGGGCTTGTCGTACCTGCTCGTGCCGATGGACCAGCCCGGCGTCGAGGTGCGGCCGATCGTGCAGCTGACCGGGACCAGCGAGTTCAACGAGGTGTTCTTCGACGACGCCGTGACGGCGGCGGACAACGTCGTCGGCGAGCCGGGCGACGGCTGGCGCGTCGCGATGGGCACCCTCGCGTTCGAGCGCGGCGTCTCGACGCTCGGCCAGCAGGTCGGGTTCGCGCGCGAGCTCGACGACGTCATCGAGGCGGCGCGGGCCAGCGGCCTGGCGGACGACGTGGCGCTGCAGGACCGCGTCGTCGAGGCGTGGGCCGGTCTGCAGGTGCTGCGGCACACCGCGGTACGCACGCTGTCGTCGGAGGCAGCCGCGAGCACCGGCGTCGAGGCCTCGGTGTCGAAGCTGCTGTGGGCGAACTGGCACCGCTCGCTCGGCGAGCTCGCGATGGTGGCGCAAGGCCCGCCCTCGGTCGTGGTCGACGGCGGCCTGTCGCCGCTGCAGAACCTCTTCCTGTTCACCCGCTCCGACACGATCTACGGCGGGTCGAACGAGGTGCAGCGCAACATCGTCGCCGAGCGCCACTGGGGCCTGCCGCGGGACCGCGCGTGACCGGCGTGTCGAGCGACACCGCGGACCAGCGCGAGCTGCGCAGCAGCGTGCGCGCGCTGCTCGAGGCGCACGCGCCGGTGCGCGCGCAGCTGACCGACGACGGCTCGCCGTGGCAGCGGCTGACCGCCGACCTGGGGCTCACCGCGCTCGCCGTGCGGGAGGAGCACGGCGGCGCCGGCGCGACGTTCGCCGAGCTGGCCGTCGTCCTCGAGGAGGCCGGCCGGACGCTGCTGCGCGCGCCGCTGCTGCCGACGGCGGTCGCCGCCGTCGTGCTGCAGGACGTCGCGCCAGAGCTCGTCGAGCCGCTCCTCGACGGGACGAGCACCGCAGCCGTCGCGCTCTCTGGCTCACTCGACACCGTGCCGTGGGCGCCGGGCGCCGGCCTGGTGCTCGTCGTCACCGGCGACGCGCTGCTGCTGGCCGAGGACTCCCAGGTCGTGCCGCGCGAGCCGCTCGACCCGACCCGGCCGATCGGCCGGGTCGTCGTGAA
>JBKHYE010000029.1:0-8392 GCA_046565705.1 Actinomycetes bacterium | reverse complement strand
AGTTCTACGTCCTCGACCTGCTGATGAACGACGGACGCACGGCCGGCGTCGTCGCGTACGAGCTCGCCACCGGCGAGCTGCACGTCGTGCAGGCGAAGTCGGTGCTGTTCGCCACCGGCGGCTTCGGCAAGGTCTTCAAGGTGACCTCGAACGCGCACACGCTCACTGGCGACGGCATGGGCATCGTGTGGCGCAAGGGCCTGCCGCTGGAGGACATGGAGTTCTACCAGTTCCACCCCACGGGCATCTGGAAGATGGGCATCCTGCTCACCGAGGGCGCCCGCGGCGAGGGCGGCATCCTGCGCAACAAGGACGGCGAGCGCTTCATGGAGCGCTACGCCCCCACGATCAAGGACCTCGCGCCGCGCGACATGGTCGCCCGCGCCATCTACACCGAGATCCGCCAGGGCCGCGGCTGCGGGCCCGCCGGCGACCACGTCTTCCTCGACCTCACGCACCTGCCGCCGGAGCAGCTCGACGCGAAGCTGCCCGACATCACCGAGTTCGCGCGCACCTACCTCGGGATCGAGCCCTACACCGACCCGATCCCGATCCAGCCGACCGCGCACTACGCGATGGGCGGCATCCCGACCAACGTCGACGCCCAGGTGCTGCGCGACAACAGTCACGTCGTGCCGGGGCTGTTCGCCGCGGGCGAGGCCGCCTGCGTGTCGGTGCACGGCGCGAACCGGCTCGGCACCAACTCGCTGCTCGACATCAACGTCTTCGGCCGGCGCGGCGGCATCTCGGCCGCGCGGTACGCGAACAGCGCCGACTGGGTCGAGCTGCCGGAGAACCCCGTCGCCGACGTCCAGTCGCTGCTGCAGCTGCTGCGCGACGGCGGCGGCACGGAGTCCGTGGCGGCGATCCGCCGCGACCTGCAGGAGACGATGGACGCCAACGCGTCGGTGTACCGGACCGAGGCGACGCTCAAGCAGGCCGAGATCGACGTCGGCGCGCTCAAGGAGCGGTACCTGCGCGTCGGCGTCGCCGACCGCGGCAAGCGCTACAACACCGAGCTGCTCGAGGCGGTCGAGCTGGGTTTCCTGCTCGACCTCGCCGAGGTGCTCGTCGTGTCGGCGCGAGCCCGCAACGAGTCGCGCGGCGGGCACTTCCGCGAGGACTACCCGCACCGCGACGACGTCAACTTCATGCGGCACACCATGGCCTACCGGACCGGCGACCCGCTGACGCCGGAGATCCGCCTGGACTACAAGCCGGTCGTGCAGACGCGCTACCAGCCGATGGAACGGAAGTACTGATGACGGTCGTCGAGCAGCGCCCGGCCGATCAGCAGTCGCCGGTCGCCGACCACCAGCGCGTCGTCACCATCAAGGTGCGGCGCTACGACCCCGAGGTCGACCCCGAGGCCAACTGGCAGGAGTTCGAGGTCCCGGTCGAGAAGGGCGACCGCCTGCTCGACGCGCTGCACCAGATCAAGTGGTACCAGGACGGCTCGCTCACCTTCCGGCGGTCGTGCGCGCACGGCGTCTGCGGGTCCGACGCCATGCGCATCAACGGCGTCAACCGGCTGGCCTGCAAGGTGCTGGTCAAGGACCTGGGCGAGACGATCCTCGTCGAGCCGATCAAGGGGCTGCCGGTCCTCAAGGACCTCGTCGTCGACATGGAGCCGTTCTTCGAGGCCTACCGCGCGGTCAAGCCGTTCCTCATCACCGACGGCCGGGAGCCCACGCGCGAGCGGCTGCAGAGCAACGAGGACCGCGAGCGCTTCGACGACACCACCAAGTGCATCCTGTGCGCCGCGTGCACGACGTCGTGCCCGGTGTTCTGGAACGACGAGGCCTACTTCGGCCCGGCGGCGATCGTCAACGCGCACCGCTTCATCTTCGACAGCCGCGACGACGGCGGCGAGGAGCGGCTGGAGATCCTCAACGAGAAGGAGGGCGTCTGGCGGTGCCGGACGACCTTCAACTGCACCGACGCCTGCCCGCGCGGCATCGAGGTGACGAAGGCGATCCAGGAGGTCAAGCGGGCGCTCATCTTCCGGCGCCTCTGACCGGTGTGGCGCCCGGGACGGCGGCCGGTGCGCCGGTACCGTCCGCCGCACCATGCCGAGCACCCGCCGTCCGGCCGCCGCCGGCGCTCTCGCCCTGGTCCTGGTCCTCTCGCTGGGCACCGGGCCGGCTGCCGCCACGGAGACCGAGCCGGACGCCGCGGCCGAGCGGCTGCCGGTCGGCCTGACGCTCGGTGCCGGCGCGCCCGCCGCTCCGCAGGGCATCACCGCCGCGTCGTGGCTCGTCGCCGACCTCGACACCGGAGAGGTGCTCGCGGCCTCGGACCCGCACGCGCAGCGAGCCCCCGCCAGCACCCTGAAGGTGCTCACCGCGCTGGCTCTGCTGCCGGTCGTGCCGCCCGAGACCGTGGTGCGGCCGACGCAGGAGCAGGTCGACGTCGAGGGGAGCAAGGTCGGCCTGCTGCGCGACGTCGCCTACCCGGCCGAGGAGCTGTACTCGGCGCTGCTCATGGTGTCGGGCAACGACGCGGCGAACGCGCTGGCCGGTGCCGCCGGCGGTCAGCCGGTGGCGGCTCGGCTGATGACCGAGCAGGCCGCCCGGCTCGGCGCCGTCGACACGCGCGCGGTGAACCCGCACGGGCTCGACGCCGAGGGGCAGACGAGCACGGCGTACGACCTCGCCGTCATCGCCCGTGCGGCGCTCGAGGTGCCCGAGATCGCCGAGTGGGTCGTCACGCGCCGCAGCACCGTGTCCGCAGGCCCGGGCAAGCCGCGGTTCGAGATCTACAACAAGAACAAGATGCTCGACCACTACGAGGGCGCGCTCGGCGTGAAGAACGGCTACACCAGCCGAGCGATGGCGAGCTTCATCGGCGCCGCGGAGCGCGACGGCCGGCGCCTCGTGGTGACGCTCATGCGGGCCGAGCCGCGGGTCTGGGCCGAGGCAGAGGTGCTGCTGGACTGGGGCTTCGCGGCTGTTGCAGCCGGCGCCGAACCGGTGGGCGCGCTGCCGTCGCGGCCGGAGCCGGAGCCCGCTGAGGACGAGCAGGACAGCGAGCCCACCGCGACCGGCGCCGGCGGCGGGTTCCGCCTGCCGGAGGTGCCCGCCCTGCCGGCGCGCCAGCTCGCGGGCACGGCGCTGGTGCTCGCCGCCGTCGTCGCCGTGCGGCCGGGGCGACGCCGGGCCGGCGCACCCGCCTAGTGTCCCGCGTCTGAAATCGCTTACCGCTTCGCATGCGGCAGGATCTGGTCGGCGGTCTTGGTCCAGACGAACGGGTGGCAGCGCTCGTTCCAGCCGTCGATGAAGCGCTTGATGGCGGCCTTGAGCTCCTTGACGCTGTCGAACGAACCGCGCCGGATGGCCTGTCGGGTGATGAGCCCGAAGAAGACCTCGACCAGGTTGAGCCAGGAGCCGCTGGTCGGGGTGAAGTGCAGCGTAATGCGCGGGTGCTTGGCCAGCCACGCCTGAATCTCGGCGTGCTTGTGGGTGTGGTAGTTGTCCAGCACCACGTGCAGCTCCTGGCGGGGGTAGGCGCGCGCGATGGTCTTGAGGAAGTCCAGGAACTCGGCCTTGCCATGCCGGTCGTAGCAGGCGTCGGTGACCTTGCCGGTCGCGACCTCGAGCGCGGCGAACAGCGTCGTGGTGCCGTTGCGTTTGTAGTCGTGTGTGGCCCGTTCGGGCAGCCCGGGTCGCATCGGCAGCATCGGCGCAGTGCGGTTGAGCGCCTGGATCTGGCTCTTCTCGTCCACGCACAGCACCACCGCGTGCTCGGGCGGATTCAGGTAGAGCCCGACGACGTCGCGGACCTTGGCCTCCAGCTCGGGGTCGGTGGAGAACTTGAACGTCTCCTGCCGCCACGGCTGGACCCGGTACTTGCGCCACGCCCGCGCGACCGTCGCGTCGCCGATGCCGAGCTCGCCGGCCAGCAGCCGGGTCGACCAGTGCGTCACGCCGAGCCGCTCGGGCGGAGGTTCCAGCGTCGCGGCGATGATGTCAGCGTCGTCGATCGTCTTGGGCCGGCCCGAGCGCGGCGCGTCATCCAACCCGTCAAGACCGGCGGCGGCGTAGCGCTTCTTCCAGTGACTGACCGTCGGCCGCGACACACCGAGCCGAGCGCAGATCTCGCTGGTTCCCTGCCCGGCATCGACGGCCAGCAGGATCCGCGCCCGCTGCGCCAATCCCGCCCGCAAGGACGGTGAACGCGTCCAGCTCAGCAGCGCCTCGCGGTCGGCGTCAGGAAGCCGCGCCTGCCCAGTAGACAGCGACATGACTGATCATCCCGCGCCTACGCCCAAATGTAAAGGAACTAACGACGCGGGACACTAGCCGCTCTGCAGGGCGAAGCCCTCGTCCTTCCAGCCCTCCACGCCGCCCACCATCTTCTTGACGGGTCGGCCGAGCCGAGCGAGGCGCACCGCCGCGCGGTCGGCGCCGTTGCAGTGCGGGCCGGCGCAGTAGACGACGAAGACGGCATCGGCGGCGTGCTCGGCCAGCAGCCGGTCCGAGATCCGCGCGTGCGGCAGGTTTCCCGCCCCCGGCACGTGTCCGGCGGCGAACGCCTCGGGGCTGCGCACGTCGAGCAGCACGAATCCAGGATCCCCGCTCGCGAGCGCGGCGTGCACGTCCCAGCAGTCGGTCTCGAAGCGGAACGACCGCTCGAAGTGCTCGAGCGCCTCGTGCGGCGGCGCGGGAGGCACGGCGAGCACGGGGTTGCGGGGCAGCAGGTCGACCATGGCGGTCAGTGCACGGCACCAGGGGCGGGCGCACCAGCGCCTGCGCCGCCGCGGGGCGACGGGATCCTGCCGGAGCGATCCGCCGGCCGGAGGTCCGTAGCCTGTCGAGGTGACGGCCCCCTCGCACGCCTTCACGCGAGACCGCACCACCCTCGTGCTGTACGCCGCGCTCGGCGTCTTCGGCGCGCTGCAGGTCGTGCCCGGGCTCGCCACCCCTGCGCTGCGCGACGAGCTCGGCTACGGCTACACCCTCGCGAGCATGCACGTGACGGCGTACGCCGGGCTCGGCGTGGTCGCCGGCCTGCTGGCGCCGCGGCTCGACCGGGCCCTGGGGCGGCGGGCGGTGCTGCTGCTCGGGCTGCTCGGCATGGCGGTCGGCGTCGCCGCGCTGACCGGAGGCCGGACCGCGCCGATCACCCTGGGCGCGGCGGCCCTCGCCGGTCTGCTCGGGACGCTGATCATCGTCGCGGTGCAGTCGGCGCTGTCGGACCACCACGGCGACCAGCGGGCTGTCGCGTTCGCCGAGTCGAACGTGGTGGCGAGCGTCGGCTCGACGGCCGCGCCGCTCGTCGTCGGCGCCGGAGCGGCCGCGCTCGGCTCGTGGCGGTGGGGCGCGCTGGCTCTCGCGGCCACCGGCCTGCTCGTCGCCGCCGCCGTGCGCGGTCGCACCGTGCCGGCCGCCGCGCACCACGAGCAGCGGGCGGACGTCGGCGGCCGGCTGCCGACCACGGCCCGCACCGGCGTCGGGCTGCTGTTCACCGGCGTCGTGCTGGAGTGGTCGATCTCCTACTGGGGCGCCACGTACCTGCGCGAGGTCGTCGACCTGTCGCGGCCGGCGGCCGTGACCGCGATGACGTGCTTCTTCGGCGCGATGCTCGTCGGCCGGGTCGCCGCCGGCGTGCTCGTGCGGCGGCGCGATCCGCTGGCACTGGTCGCCTGGGGGCTGGTGCTGGCCGCGGTCGGAGTGGCGCTGCACGTCGCGTCGACGGCGGTGCCGGCGGCGCTGACGGGTCTGGTGCTGCTCGGGCTCGGGGTCTCGGTGGTGTTCCCGCTCGGCCTGGCGCTCGCGGTCGCCGGCGCCCCCGACCGGGCCGCGGTCGTCAGCAGCCGCTGCATCGTCGCGGGCAGCGCGGCAGTCGTGCTCGGGCCGCTGCTCGTCGGCCAGCTCGCGGACGCCGTCGGGCTGCGGACGGCCTTGCTCCTGGTGCCGGTCGCCGTCGTGAGCGGTGCGGTGCTGCTCGCGCGCTACGCCCGCACGCGGTGAGCGTGGCTACCGGCGGAAGACGCTGACCGCGGTCCGCAGCGCGTACACGACGACGCCCACCAGCCCGGCGCTGATGAGCGCCGCGCCCGCCTGCGCCACCCGCCGCGTCGCCACCTCACCGGGCAGCGGCTGTGTGGTCGTCGTCCCGGCAGCGTGGCTGCCCGGGCGGTCGGGCTCGTCCGCCAGGGCGACCGCTCCACCCGCCGAGCCGGCGGACGGCGGACCGGCGCGCAGGCCGGCATCGGCCCGGGCCGACGGGTCGCGCGGGACCCGCGCGCGGCGTGCGGCCTCGCGCTCGGGCTCGGGCCGCGTGGGCGGACCGACCGGCTCGTCCTGCGGCGGCGTGGCGCCCTGCAGCGCGGCGAGCAGCGGCGACGGCGCGCCGTCCTTCTGCACGGCCGGCGGCTCGTCGGGGTCGTCGTCGGCGAACTCCGTCGGGATGCCGGCCTTACGCGCCTGCTCCGGGTCTGCGGTGCCGCTGGGCGCGACGTCGCTGTCGAACGGCGCGGTGACCGTCCACGCCGCGCAGAACAGCAGCATCCGGGAGACGAGGTTGATCCACACGAGCAGGCCGACGACGACGGCGAACGCCCCGTACAGCGGGTTCTCCGTCGTGCGCTCGATGTAGACGGCGCCGACCCGCTTGAGCACCTCGAACAGCACCGCGGCGAGCACGGCGCCCTTGAGGACCTCCCGCCACGGCGTCTGCACCTTCGGCAGCCGGATGAACAGGTACAGGAACAGCAGCGTGCTCGTGAGGAGCGCCAGCAGCGTCCCGACGACGGTCACGACGACGCCGGCGACGGCGCTGTCCTCGAGCCCGACGAGGTCGAGCGCGACGTCGGTGAAGGCGCCGGCAGCGGCCGAGACCAGCAGGGAGAAGACCAGGGTCGCGCCGAGCCCGGCGAGGATGACGACGTCGACGAGCTTCTTCTTGACGATGTTGCCGGCCCGAACGTTCTGGTGCCAGACCGTCCGCACGGCCTCGCGCAGCGCGTCGACCCAGCCGAGCCCGGCGTAGAGGAGGCCGGCCAGGCTCAGCAGCCCCGTCACGCCGACCTTGGTGTTGTCGCGCAGCAGCTCCTCGAGGCCGAGCTGCTCGGCCAGCCCGGGCGAGAACGAGTCGACCTCCCGGGCGACCGTGGTGACCGCGCTGTCGCCGAGCACCAGGGTGAGCAGCGACGCGCTGAGCGCGAGCAGCGGGAAGAACGACAGGAAGCCGAAGAAGGTCACGGCGGCGGCGAGCCGGTCACCGGTGTCGGCCTGGTAGCGCGAGAAGGCCCGGATCATGTGGTCGAGACCGGGACGCTTCTCGCGCAGGCGCGCGAACGTCTCCTTCGGCGAAGGCATGATCCCCCGCTACCCCGCCGCGTGTCGGCGGAACCGGGACGTCGGGCGCATGCGCGCGGGGGTCAGGCGGGCGGCTCGACGGGGCCGGGCAGCCCGCCTGCGCCGAAGGGGAAGTCGCGTTGCGGCCGCCACACCTGGTCGCGGCCCTGCTCGAACAGCGTGAAGCCCCACACCGTGAAGCGCGCCTCGTAGTGGCCGAGCTCGGCGAAGGCGCGGTCGAGCGCGGCCTCCGGCAGGTCGTGTGCCACGGTGACGTGCGGGTGGTACGGGAAGGAGAGGTCGCGCTGCAGCGGACCCGACCGCACCTGCGCCTCGACCCGCTCGCACTCGCTGATGCCACGCACCAGCGGCACGAACACGACCGGCGACACCGGCCGGAACGTCGCGGAGCCGCGCAGGTGGACCTCGAACGGCGACTCGTGGGCGGCGATGCGGCGCAGGTGCTCCTCCACCCGCGGCAGGTCGTCCGTCCGCAGCGCCGTCGGCGGGAGCAGCGTGATGTGCGGCGGGATGCCCGCGGCGTTCGGGTCGCCGAGCCGCTCGCGCCAGCCCTGCAGCTCGCTGGTGTACGGCTCGGGCAGCCCGATCGCGACGCCGAAGTCGCGGCGCGCCATCAGGCCGCGCTCACGACCGGCGCACCGGCGCGAGCAGACCGATGCGCTCGCGCACCGCCGACATGGTGCGCGACGCCGTCTCCCGTGCGCGGTCGGCGCCGGCGGCGAGCACGTCGTCGAGGTGACCGGGGTCGGCGATGAGCTCGGCGTAGCGCTCGCGCACCGGCGCGAGCATCTCGACGACCGCCTCGGCGACGTCGGCCTTGAAGTCGCCGTAGCCCTTTCCCTCGTACGCCGCCTCGAGCTCCGGGACGTCCTTGCCCGTGGCGACGGACAGGATCGTCAGCAGGTTCGTGATGCCGGGCTTGTCGTCGGCGGCCCGCACCTCCCGACCGGTGTCGGTGACGGCGCTCTTGACCTTCTTGGTGATGGTCTTCGGGTCGTCGAGCACCCAGACCGTGCCGGCGCCGCCGATGCTCTTGCTCATCTTGCGGGCGGGGTCCTGCAGGTCCTTGA
>JBKHYE010000028.1:0-9141 GCA_046565705.1 Actinomycetes bacterium | reverse complement strand
GGCGTGCCGGTGAGCAGCTCCCACAGCACGATGCCGGCGGCGTAGACGTCGGTGCGGGGGTCGGCGGTGCCGTGCTCGACCTGCTCGGGGGCGAGGTAGGCGACGGTGCCGAGCAGCACGCCGGTGGTCGCCGTCAGGCTGGAGGTCTGGAAGGCACGGGCGAGCCCGAAGTCGGCGACCTTGACGCGGCCGTCGTCGGCGACGAGGACGTTCTCCGGCTTGACGTCGCGGTGCACGATGCCGGCCGCGTGCGCAGCGGTCAGCGCTCGCAGCACCGGCTCGAGCAGCGCCAGCGCAGCCGAGGCGGGCAGCGAGCCGCGCTCGCGCAGCACGTCGCGCAGCGTGCGACCGCGCACGTGCTCCATGACCAGGTAGGCCGCGCCGGTGGCGGCGTCGCGGCCCTGGTCGAACACGGCGACGACGTCGGGGCTCGACAGCGCCGCGGCCGCCCGCGCCTCGCGGGTGAAGCGCTCGACGAACTCGGGGTCCTCGGCGAGCGCCGCGCGCAGGACCTTGACCGCGACGACGCGGTCGAGCCGGGTGTCGGTGCCCAGGTAGACGGTCGCCATGCCGCCGCGCGCCAGCGGGCGGTCGAGCCGGTAGCGCCCGTCGAGCAGGCGCCCGAGGAGGGGGTCGGCCGCCGGGTCGACCGGGGGAGCCCCGGGTGTCACGGCGGTGTCCACGGTCTGTGAGTGTAAGAGCGCGACGCCCCTCAGCCCCCGAAGCGCGGCCTCAGCGCGTTGATGTTGCGGATGTAGGCGTGCGTCTGGGGCAGCAGACCGCGCTTGGCGACCGAGCCGAGGCCCTGGTAGTAGCCGGCGAGCGCCTTGTCGGTGCTGCCGGTGGACGTGAGCAGCTGGTCGAGCAGCGCCACGCCCGCGGTGATGTTGTCGTGGACGTCGAGCAGGTCGAGGTCCCGACCCACGAGCCGCGACACGCCGCGCCCGGTGGACGGCAGCACCTGCATGACGCCGATGGCGTCGACGGGCGAGACGACGTGCTGCTGGAAGCCGCTCTCGTGGTAGGCGACGGCGAGCGCGAGCGACGGGTCGACCCCGTACCGGCGAGCGGTGGCGGCCACGATCTCGCGCACCTGCGCCTTGCTGACGCGTGGCCGGGAGGCGAGCACCGCGCGGTGGTGGGCCACCGACTGCAGCACCCGGTCGGGGATGCGCACGCCGGCGTTGTGGGTCTGCGTCGACGCCGGACTCGCGGCGGGGGCGCTGCCGCCCGGGATGCTCAGCCGCTGGCCGATCCGGATGAGCCCGCTGGAGGCGAGGCCGTTGGCGGCGACGATGTCGCGCGTCGTGACGCCGTAGCGGACGGCGAGGTGAGAGACCGTCTCGCCGGACCGGACGACGTGCGTGCGGCCGCCGCTGACGGCGCCTCCGCCGCTGCCGGGCACCTTCAGCGTCCGGCCGGCGTAGATGGTGCCGCTGCCCCCGAGGCCGTTGAGGCGCTGCAGCTCGGCCACCGTCGTGTCGTGCTCGCGCGCCAGGCCCCACAGCGTGTCGCCGGGCTGGATCGTGATCACGGCCGGCGCGGCCGCCGTCGTCACGACGGTGAGCGCGATCAGCGCCACGGCGGTGCGCCCGGACAGCCGGCGCGTCTTCGACGCCGGGCGCACGAGCGGGGCCTGCAGCCGCACGGGGGCGCGGCCCGGGCGGCGGGGGCGGGTGATGGGAGCAGCACGGAGTGTCACGCCGGCGACCGTACGGCAGGAGTGACCAGTGTGACAAGAGTGGTCAGCGTGACGGATGTTATCGGCAGGGCCGACAACGGCCCGGCAACGACACGCCGACGGCGTGTCGCGCCGTAGGATGGGCGCGTCCGAGCCGGGGAGCCCGTGGAGACGGGCTGAGAGGCCGGCCGTCGGCCCGCTGGGTGGCCCAACGAGGCGCTTCGCGGGACCGCCGCCGGCGACCCGCACCACCCGATCGGGGTCATGCCCGCGTGGGGAGCCGTCCGTGACCGCCACTTCCGACCTCTCGTCGTCGACGGACTCGTCCGGCGACCGGGACGACCAGCCCGTCGACCCGGCCGCCGACCCGCTCGTCGTCGCCGGCCGCCGCTTCTCCAGCCGGCTGCTCGTCGGCACCGGCAAGTTCCGTTCGCACGCGGTGATGCGCGACGCGCTGCTCGCCTCGGGCGCGGAGATCGTCACGGTGGCGCTGCGCCGGGTCGACCTCGACCGCGCCGGCGAGGGCGACGTCCTCGACGTCGTGCCACCACGGATGACGCTGCTGCCGAACACGAGCGGCGCCGCGGACGCCGACGAGGCGGTGCGGCTGGCCCGCCTCGGCCGCGCCGCCACGGGCACCGACCTGGTCAAGCTCGAGGTGACGCCGGATCCGCGCACGCTCGCGCCCGACCCGATCGAGACGCTGCGCGCGGCCGAGCGCCTCGTCGCCGAGGGCTTCGTCGTCCTGCCGTACTGCTCGGCCGACCCGGTCCTGTGCCGCCACCTCGAGGAGGCGGGCTGCGCCACCGTCATGCCGCTCGGCGCGTGGATCGGCAGCAACCGCGGGCTGCGCACGCGCGACGCGATCGAGGTCATCGTCGAGCAGGCCGGCGTCCCCGTCGTCGTCGACGCCGGCCTCGGCGTCCCGAGCGACGCAGCGGAGGCGATGGAGGTCGGCGCCCACGCCGTGCTCGTGAACACCGCCATCGCCGTCGCTGCCGACCCCGTGCTCATGGCGCGCGCGTTCGCGCTCGCCACGCAGGCGGGCCGGCTCGGTCACCTGGCCGGCCGCGGCGCCGCCCTGCCGCCCACTGCGGCCGAGGCGTCGTCGCCACTGACCGGCTTCCTGTCCTGATGGCCGCGCCCCCCGGCCGCTTCGCCCAGCACCTCGCCGGGCTGCCCGCACCGGCGCACGAGTGGACCGCCGACGACGTCGACCGCGCGCTCGCGGCGCCGTCGCTCGCGCTGCTGCCGGCGCTGCTGTCACCAGCAGCCGCGCCGCGGCTCGAGGAGCTCGCGCAGCGCGCGCGCGCCGTGACGCTGCAGCGGTTCGGCCGGGCGGTGCGGCTGTTCGCGCCGCTCTACGTCTCGAACGCGTGCCTGTCCTCGTGCAGCTACTGCGGGTTCAGCAAGGGCCTCGACGTCGTGCGGCGGACCCTGACGGTCGACGAGGTCGAGGCCGAGGCGCGCTCGCTGGTCGACCGCGGCTTCCGCCACCTGCTGCTGGTCGCGGGCGAGCACCGCATCGAGGTCTCCGCCGACTACCTCGTCGCCTGCGTCGAGCGGCTGCGGCCGTTCGTGCCGAGCATCAGCATCGAGACGCAGACCTGGAGCGATGACACCTACAGCCGGCTCGTGGCGGCCGGACTCGAGGGCGTCGTCCACTACCAGGAGACCTACGACCGCGAGCGGTACGCCGAGACGCACGTCGCCGGCTGGAAGCGCGACTACGACCGGCGGCTCTCGTCGACCGAGCGCGCCGCCGAGGCCGGCGTGCGGCGGCTGGGCATCGGGGCGCTGCTCGGGCTCACGGCGGACTGGCGCGCCGACGTCGTCGCCGTCGCCGCGCACGCGCTGTGGCTGCAGAAGCACTTCTGGCGCACCGAGGTGACCGTCGCGCTGCCGCGCATCAAGCCGTCGGCGTCAGGGTTCCAGCCGCTGGTGCCCGTGACCGACGCCGAGTACGTGCAGGCCCTGTCGGCCCTGCGGCTCGTCGCGCCGGAGGCCGGGATCGTGCTGTCGACGCGCGAGCCGGCGGCCCTGCGCGACGGCCTGGTGCGCATCGCGGTGACGACGATGAGCGCCGGGTCCTCGACCGAGCCGGGCGGGTACTCGACACCGGGCAGCGCTCAGGAGCAGTTCTCGGTGTCCGACGAGCGCTCCGCCGCCGAGGTCGCCGCGATGCTCGAAGCGGCGGGCTACGAGCCGGTGTGGAAGGACGCCTTCCCGCTGTCGCCCGAGGTGGCGCACCTGTAGGTCGCTGGTGGCGCGGGAACTGGCGGCTACTCCTGGAAGGACGTGTCGTAGAGCACCAGTGCCGCTCCCCACCCGCCGCTCGACATGAGCAACCCGGCGCCGTCGTTCGCGACCCGCGCGCCGGCCGGCGTCGTGAGCTCGATGTCGAACAAGGGGAACGCGACGCTGCTGTCGCCGGCCGGGCCGACCCACTCGACCTGCAGCCGCTGACCGTTCCGCACGTACTCGGCCGAGGGCAGATCGGCCGGCGCGTAGACCTCCCGGCCGAGGGACTCGCGGTCGTCCCAGTAGTCGCGGAGGCGGGCCGCGAGGGTGCTCTGGTCGGTGCCGGCGTGCTCGTACGACGGTCGCCACCCGGCGGCCGCGAGCCGGTCGTGCACCGCCAGGACCTGCTCGCGGAAGGCCCGCTCGTCGCCGACGACCACGGCGGCGGACAGCTCCTCGCAGGAGAGGTCGAACGGGTCGTCGACCTTCCAGTTGTGCTGTCCGACCTCGCAGTGGCCGCCGGCGCCCGTCGCGACGACGGCCGACGTGCCCAGCACCGGCTCCACGACGTCGTCGACGAGCGCGGCACGCTCCTCGTCGAGGCCGGCGCGGGTCCGCTCGCGCGCCTCGACGACGCGTGCGTCGTCGACGCTCGGGCGCGAGAACGACAGCAGGTCGTCGATCCCGCCCGACAACACCGCCGCCAGCCACAGCAGCCCGGCGGCGACGACGACGCCGGTGGTCAGCAGCGCCAGGAGCAGGATGCGGAGCCACCTCCGGGGACGGCGGGGCGGCGCGGGCGGCGGCCAGGCGGTGGGGGCGAGCGGCATGGCGCCACAGTCGTCCGCGCCGCCAGGCACCGGCAGCGCAGAACTACTCAGCACGGTGCGGTAGAAGGGCGCGTGCGCGTCTCGGACCTCCAGACCCCCGCCCTGCTCGTCGACCGCTCGCTGCTCGAGCAGAACCTCACGACGATGAGCGAGGCACTGCCCGGAGATCGGCTGCGCCCGCACGTCAAGGCGCACAAGACGACGGCGCTCGCACGGCTGCAGGCACAGGCCGGGCACGGGGGCTTCACCTGCGCGACGATCCGCGAGGTCGAGGGCATGGCCGCGGCCGGGCTCGGGACCGACCTGCTGCTGGCCAACGAGGTGCTCGACGCGCGCCGGCTGGGCGCCGTGGTCGAGGCCGGCGCGCGCGTGACGCTCGCCGTCGACAGTGATCAGACCGTGGACGCCGCCGCCGACGGCGGCGTGCGCGAGGTGGTCGTCGACGTCGAGGTGGGACTGCCGAGGTGCGGGTGCGACCCGGCGGACGCCGGCCGGATCGCGGAGCGTGCCCGCAGCCGCGGTCTCGCGGTCCGCGGTGTCATGGGCTACGAGGGTCATGTGATGCTGGAGACCGAGCGCAAGGCCGAGCAGACCGAGGAGTGCATGGCGCGGCTGCTGGCCGCGCACGCCGACGTCGGCGGCGAGCTGGTCAGCGCCGGCGGCACCGGCACCTACGCCGTCAACAGGTGGGCGACCGAGATCCAGGCCGGCAGCTACGCGCTGATGGACACCGCGTACGCCGCTACCGGCCTGCCGTTCGCGCAGGCCCTGACCGTCCTCGCCCGCGTCGTCAGCGTGAACAGCAAGGGGTGGGCGGTCGCCGACCTCGGCCTGAAGTCGCTCGGCATGGACCACGGCAACCCGACCGTCCCCGGGATGCTGGTCTGGTTCTGCTCGGACGAGCACACGACCTTCTCCGCGGAGGACGGCCACGAGCTGCCCGCCGTCGGCGACCTCGTGCGCGCCGAGCCGGCGCACGTCGACCCCACCGTCGCGCTGCACGAGCGCATGCACCTCGTCGACGGTGCCGGTCCCGACGCCGAGGTGCTCGAGACGTGGGAGGTCGACCTCCGAGGCTGGTAGCTCACGCCTCGCCGGTGCGCAGGCGCATCAGCACCCGTGGGAAGCCGCCGGACACCGCGTCGGTGTCCGCGGCCTTGACGAAGCCGGCCTTCTCGAACAGCGCGCGGGTGCCGACGTAGGCCATCGTCAGGTCGACCTTCTCACCGCGGTTGTCGACCGGGTATCCCTCGACGGCCGGTGCGCCGTGCGACTGCGCGTAGGCCACCGCTCCCTGCAGCAGCGGCAGCGCGATGCCCTTGCCGCGGTGTCCCGGACGCACCCGGAGGCACCACACCGACCACACCGGCAGGTCGTCGACATGCGGGATCTTCGTCGACCGCGCGAACGGCAGCTCGGCGCGCGGTGCGACGGCCGCCCAGCCGACGACCTCGTCGCCCTGGTACGCCAGCACGCCCGGGGCGACAGCGCGCTCGCACAGCTGTCGTACGTACTCTCCGCGCGCCGGTCCGACCAGCGACCGGTTCGTGCGCGCGTCGAGCCGGTGGCTGAGGCACCAGCAGACCGACGACGTCGGGTTCTTCGGCCCGAGCATCGTCGCCACGTCGTCGAACCGCTCGCCCGTCGCGGGCCGGACCTCCACGTCCACCGTCACACCAGGCCGCGGACGCCCTCGTGCGCGCCGGCCCGGCCGCCGCGCTCCATCAGCGCCTCGGTCAGCAGCGTCACCAGCGCCTCGAGCTGCACGTCGATCGACGACGTGATCTCCTCGCTCGACCCGTCGAGCGCACGGGCGGCGAGGCCGGCCTTGGTGTCGATCAGCTCGGCGATGCGGGCGTCGATGGTCTGCGCGGCGATGATGCGCCACGCCGTGACGGGCTGGTCCTGGCCGATGCGGTGCACGCGGTCGATCGCCTGCTGCTGCTCGGCGTCGGTCCAGCTCAGCTCGGCGAGCACGACGTCGGACGCCACCTGCAGGTTGAGGCCGACGCCGGCCGCCATGAGCGAGCAGACGGCGACGGCGACGTCCGGGTCGTTGGTGAAGGCGTCGATGCTCTGCTGCCGGTTGCGCGGCGTCTGGTCACCGCGGATCGAGACGTACCCGAGACCGCGTTGCGCGAAGGTCGCCTCCGCGGCGTCCATGACGTCGATGTGCTTGGCGAAGAACACCACCTTGCCGGCGCTGCGTGCGATCTGGCCGGCGTAGTCGGCGGCGAGCCCGGCCTTGGCCTGGCCGATGCGCCGCATCATCGTGAAGACGTTCTCCTCGCCGCTCGTCTCCTTCGCGTCCTGGCGCTCCCACGTCGCGACCTTGCGGACGAGCTCGTGGTCGATGCCCTCGACGTCGACGCCCGGCGAACGTGCCTCCAGCGCGCTGTCGTACCGCTTGACCAGGCGGCGGGCGAGCACCCGCTCCGCCTCCTTGATCGAGCGGCCGAGCGCGCCCTCGAGCTCGACCGGCAGGTCGGCGATGCGGCGGGCCGGGATGTCGGCGGCGACGTCGACCTTCCGGCGACGCACGATGCCCATGTCGATGACGGACTGCCGCGCCGCCGGCAGGAAGCCGTGGTCGGCCGGGGTGAGGCCGTTGCTCTCCAGCGCGGCCATCAGGTGGCGCGACGGCTCGTTCTCGTCGATCCAGCCGAGGAACTGCCAGATCGCGAGGAAGTCCTCGATGTCGTTGATGAGCGGCGTCCCGGTCAGCGCCATGAGCAGCGGCCGGGCGGTGCGCATCCGGATGCGGTCGGCGATCTCGAGCACGTGTCGCGACCGCTGCGAGGTCTTGTTCTTGATGAAGTGGGCCTCGTCGACCACCATGCCGCGGAACCCGAAGGTGCCGAACCAGCCGACGTGGCGGTCGAGCACCTCGTAGTTCACGACCACGATGTCGGAGAAGGCGTCGACGTCCTGGCCGTCGCCGTGCACCACAGTCGTCGGGCGGTTCGGCACCCACATGCGCGCCTCGCGCGCCCAGTTCGTCTTGACGACGTTCGGCACCACGACGAGCAGCGGGTAGGCGTCGGTGGCCTCGGCCGCGAGCAGCGCCTGCGCCGTCTTGCCCAGACCCGGCTCGTCGGCGAGCAGGAACGTGCGGTGGCCCGCCTCGGCCGCCGCGACGACCTGCGCCTGATGTGCCATGAGCGGCCGGCTGACCAGCATCCGGAGCGCCGACGGCTTGGGCAGGTCCATGCACGACGGCGCGCCGTCGGAGGCCTCCTCGAACGCGCGCAGCAGCGGCTGCAGCAGCTCCCAGGTGGCGAGCAGCCGGGGCTTCGGCGGCGGCGGCGGCACGTCGTAGTCGGGCTCGAGGAACGGGTTGGCGAGCTGTCGCGCGGTCACCGAGCGCGGCACGACCTGCTTCTCCGGCTTGGGTGCCGACGGCGAGACGGCGCGGCTCTGCTCGGGCGCGGGTTCGGCGGGCGGCTCCATGCCGGCCGCCAGCCGCAGCTCGCGCAGCACGGCGCGGGTGTCGGGCAGCAGCTGCGCGTCGTCGGTGAGCAGGGTGAGCAGGGTGCCGTCACGGGCGGCGGTGCGGGCGAGGACGGTCGCGATGCCGTCGAGCCGCTTGAGCTGCTCGCCGCGCTTGGCCTCGCTGAGCTCGGCCGCCTGCAGCCTGGCGCGCTCCTCGCGGACGAGCAGGGCGACCGCCTGGAACGTGCTGCGGGTCGAGGGCCGTGGCCGGCCGCGCTGCACGGCCTGCTCGACGTCGCGGACCGTCTGCGCGAGCACCGAGACGAGGTCCTGCGGGCGGCTGGACCGCCCGGCCGGGCGTCGGCGCGCGGGCGCGGTCGAGCGCGGCTGGCGCCGGTCGCGTGCGGGCACGCGTCCTCCCTCCGATCGTGTCCCGGCGGTCACCGGGTCACGCACCGCCGCTGTCCGCCGGCGCGCTGTCGTGCGCGTCGACCGGCAACGGCCCACCACCGGCGGGGGCGAGCTGCCGCTCACCCGCCGACCGAACGGGGCGGCCGGAGCCGCTCCGTGCGACGCGCGTCGCCGCGGACCCCGTGACCGGCGTCGCGGCGGCGTCCTCGCGTGACCCCTGTCGCGCGGGAGCGGGCGGCGGACCGCCGACGATCGAGCGCGCAGCGGCCGCAGCGTCTCAGCCGGTTGCGGGGTCGACTCTACGGTGCCGGCTGCCCGCGGCGCGCGGCGCCACCCCGGTCAGGGTCCGAGGACGCGCTCGAGGTAGGCGTTCGAGAACCGCCGCGACGGGTCCAGCGCGTCGCGCAGCGCGATGAAGGCGTCGAAGCGCGGGTACCGCGGGCGCAGCTCGTCAGCAGTGAGGTCGTGCTCCTTGCCCCAGTGCGGCCGGCCGCCGGCCGCGGCGCAGACGTCGGACACCGCCCGGAACCACCGCTCGTGCGGCGT
>JBKHYE010000027.1:0-10905 GCA_046565705.1 Actinomycetes bacterium | reverse complement strand
GACGGCGCAACCTGCCTGCCGCCGTACGGCTCAGGCGCTGATCGCCTGCTCGGGGATGTCGCCCTCCGCCATCGCGCTGGTGCTGTCGATCTCCTGCTTGCGGACCAGCAGCTCGCGCTTCTCCATGTCGATGAGCTCGGCGAGGTCCTCGTCCTGCTTCATCAGCGCGGCGAGGTCGACGCCGGCCATGTCGAGCACGCCCATGTCGGCGAAGGCGTTCTGCACCTTCGGCCCGAACAGCCCGATGTCCTTGACGCACGGCGCGATCCGGCTGAACAGCAGCGACTGGAACAGCTTGAAGTACTGGCTGTTCTCGACCGACCGCATCGACTCCTCGACGTCGAAGCCGAGGTTGGCCCAGACCTCCTGCTGCCGGAACCGGTCGCGCATGAGGTAGCAGCCCTCGACGACGAAGTCCTCGCGCTCGGCCTTCTCCTTGCTGGACAGCTCGGCGTAGTAGTCCTTGAGCGCGAGCCGGCCGAAGGCGACGTGCCGCGCCTCGTCCTGCATGACGTACGCCAGGATCTGCTTGGGCAGCGGGCGGTCGGTCATGTCGCGCAGCAGGCCGAACGCCGCCAGGGCCAGGCCCTCGATGAGGACCTGCATGCCGAGGTAGGGCATGTCCCAGCGCTTGTCGGACAGCGTGTCGTCCAGCAGCGCCTTGAGGTGCTCGTTGATCGGGTAGAGCAGCCCGACCTTCTCCTGCAGGAAGCGGGCGTAGGTCTCGGCGTGCCGCGCCTCGTCCATCGTCTGGGTCGCCGCGTAGAACTTCGAGTCCAGGTCCGGCACCGACTCGACGATCTTCGCGGAGCAGATCATCGCGCCCTGCTCGCCGTGCAGGAACTGGCTGAACTGCCACGCCGTCATGTGCTGCTTGAGCTCACCGACGGCCTTCTTGTCGTCCTTGATGCGGTCCCACTGCGGGGTCCCGTAGATCGCGATCGTCTCGTCGGGCAGGCCCAGGACGTCCGTCGGGTCGACCTCGAGGTCCCAGTCGATCCGGTGCACCTGGTCCCACTGCTTGTCCTTGCCCTTCTGGTACAGCGACAGCAGCCGGTCGCGGCCGTCGTCGTACTCCCAGGTGAAGCGCGAGGCGCCCTGCATCTCGACGTCCCACGTCGCGTGCTCGGCGGGGATCGTGTACAGCTCGTGCGTGCTCATGCGGGTCTCCCGGGGAGTAGGGCGTCGACGAGGCGGGCGATGTCAGCGGCGACCTGGTCCGGGCGGGCCCCGGGCAGGACGAGGTGCGAGAGCGTGAGGCGGATGACGGTGTCCGCGACGAAGCGGACGCGCTCGGCGGGCAGGTCCGGCCAGTGGTCGGACAGGTACGACGCGCAGCGCTCGCGGGCGGCGACGAGCAGCGCCTCCGACCGGGTCGTGAGGAACGGCAGCAGGCCGCTCGAGTCGTCGGTGAGGACGGCCTTGAGCAGCGGGTTCGAGGCCGCCTCGCGCAGCGTGAACTCGGTCGAGGCGCCGACGGCCTCGCCCGGGCTGCCCTCGTGGCCCAGGCGCGCGGCCTCCGCGCCGGCCATGTACCGCTCGGCCTCGCGCATCGCGAGCGCCTCGGCGAGGGCGTCCTTGCTGCCGAACTCGTAGTACAGGGTCTGCCGGCTCACCCCCGCCGCGCGGGCGACGTCGGCCATCCGCAGTCGGCTCCACTCCGCGCCCGACAGCACCGCGTCGGCGGCGGCGTAGAGCAGCAGGTCGCGGGTGGTGTGCACTCCGTCACATTGACACAGACGCCGCTCGTGTCAAGACACCTCAGTCGTCCTTGTCGGCTCCCCGCACGACGACGACCCGGTCGGTCTTGCGCAGCTTGACGTCCTGGTTGGTGTTGAACATCTGCGTGTTGCCGTCGCGGATGATCGCGACGACCAGGTCGCGGGTGCCGCGCGGCGTGAGCCCGACCTCCTCGCGCAGCACGTCCCGCTCGGTCAGCTCGAGCCCGGCGCCGGGCACGAGCAGGTCCTCGAAGATGGCGCCCGTCGTGGGGCTGGACGCGGCGACGCCGAGCAGCCGGCCGGCCGCCTCGGAGGAGACGACGACGCCGTTCGCGCCGCCCTCGCGCAGCAGCGGCGCGTTCTCGCTCTCGCGCACGGCGGCGACGACGTAGGCGTTCGGGTTGTGCCGCCGGACCGTCAGGGTCACCAGGACCGCGGCGTCGTCCCGGGGCACGGCCACGATGACCCGCTTGGCGTGCTCGACGTCCGCGCGGCGCAGCACGTCCGCGCGCGTGCCGTCGCCGTTGATGGCGGCGATGCCGTCGTCGTTGGCGTCCGCGATGTGGTCCGGGTCGTTGTCGACCGCGACGATGGTGGCCTTGTCGACGCCGTCGTCGAGCAGCGCGCGCACCGCGCTGCGGCCCTTCGTGCCGTAGCCGACGACGACGGTGTGCTCCAGCAACTTGGACCTCCAGCGGTTCTGCCGCAGCTGCTCGCGGGTGCGCTGCGTGAGCACCTCGAGGGTCGTGCCGACCAGGACGATGAGGAACAGCACGCGCAGCGGCGTGATGACGAGGACGTTGATCAGCCGGGCGCCGTCGCTGATCGGCGTGATGTCGCCGTAGCCGGTCGTCGAGAGGCTGACGGTCGCGTAGTAGAGGGCGTCGAGGAAGCTGTCGACGCCGGCCTCGTCGCTGTCGCGGTAGCCCTCGCGGTCGAGGTAGACGATCGTCGCGACCGCGAGCAGCACGCCGAGCGCGATGACGACGCGCTGCAGGACGGCGCGGATCGGGCCGGTCTCGGGCTGCGGCAGGACGACGGTGCCGGTCGCCCGGCCGACCGAGCGGCCCTCCAGGACCTCGGCCCGCGACAGCAGCCTCATGCGGGGACGCCGCGGGCGCAGGACGGGTGCACTCGGCGAGACTAGAGCCGCAGAGCTCCCCGGGAGGCGCAGCGTGGCCGAGCACGACCTGGACGACCGTCCGGGCGACCCCGTCGTGGTCGAGCCGTGGCTCGGCGCGCCCGCGCGCTCGTACGGCCGCCGCCCGGCCACCGTGCTCGACGTCCTGCACCGCGCCGTCACCCGCTGGCCCGGCGCGGTGGCCTTCATGGACGTGGACGGCACCCCCGTGACGTACGAGGACTTCGCGGGGCGCGTGGAGACCGCCGCCGCGGCCCTCACCGCCCGCGGCCTCGCCCCCGGCTCGTCCGTCGCCGTCGCCTCGGGCAACACCCTCGACCTCGCCACCGCCGTCTTCGCCTGCGCACGAGCAGGTCTGGTGATGGTGGGCCTCAACACGCGGCTCGCCCCGCCGCAGTGGGCCTACATGCTCGAGCACTCGCAGGTCCGCCTGGCCCTGGCGAGTGCGCCGTACCTCGACGCGCTGCCCGGTGCCGAGCCGCTGGCCGACGTCCTGCGCGAGGCGGCGCCCCGCCCGTGGTCCTACGACAGCGGCGACCAGCCGCCGCAGGACGCGACGTACGCCGTCGTCTACACCTCCGGCACGACCGGCCGGCCCAAGGCCTCGCAGGTCGTCCACCGCTGCTCGGTGCACTCCGGCATGAGCTACCAGCGGGTGCTGCGGCTGACGCCGGACGACGTCACCGCGGTGCTGTTCCCGATGTACTACATCTCCGCGATGCACGCGCACGTGCTGCCGGCGATGCTCGCGGGCGCCCGCTGCGTGCTCGTCGACACCGCGTCGCCGCGGGAGTACGTCGACCTGCTGCGCGAGCACCGGGTCAGCTGGGCGTACGCCGTCCCGTCCTGGTGGCGGCTGTGCCTGCGGGTGCCGGGGTTCCAGGACCTGCCGGCGCTGACGCGGCTCGCGGCGGGCGGCGCGCCCTTCCCCAGCGACCTGCAGGGCGCGCTGCGCGAGCGCTTCCCCGACGTGCGGCTGCACGACGTCTACGGCCTGTCCGAGACGCACTCCCCCGGCACGATCGCGACGGACGAGGACCTGCGGGCGCGGCCGGGCAGCGTCGGCCGGCCGCTGGACTGCATGGAGGCCGAGGTCCGCGACGAGCAGGGCCGGCCGCTGCCGTCCGGGCAGCCGGGGCAGCTGTGGCTGCGCGGCTCCCTGGTCACCACGGGGTACGCCGGCGATCCCGAGGCGACGGCGGCCGCGATCGTCGACGGGTGGTTCGACACGGGCGACGTCGCACGGCTCGACGACGACGGCCGGGTCACGATCCTCGACCGCACCAAGGACATGATCAACCGCGGCGGCACGAAGATCTTCTCGGCGGAGGTCGAGGAGCTGCTGCGCCTGCACCCGGCGGTCGAGGACGCGGCGGTGGTCGGCGTGCACGACGCGCTCGCCGGCGAGGCGGTCGCCGCCTTCCTCGTCACCCGCGAGGAGGTCAGCGTCGGCGAGGTGCGGGCCTGGGTGCGCGAGCGGATGGCCGACTACGCCGCGCCCAAGGTCGTCGAGGTGGTCGACGAGCTGCCGCGCAACGCCGTCGGCAAGACCGACAAGCAGGCGCTGCGCAGCCGCCTCGGCGCCGGTCCGCCCGAGGCGGTCCCGGAGCACGACCCGGTCCACCCGGCGCAGGTCGACGGGCAGGCAGCGCTGCACGCGCTGTCGGAGCCCAAGCGCGCCCAGCTGGTGCGCCTGCTGCTCGACCGCCAGCTGCCGGTGCGCGACCTGGTGGCGCTGGCGGGGATGGCCCAGCCGCTCGTCTCGCACCACCTGCGGGTGCTGCGCGAGGCGGGGCTGGTCGACAGCTCGGTGCGGGCCAACCTCACCGTCTACCGGCTGCGGCCCGACGTGCTCGCCGAGCTGGCCGACCGGCTGCGCGCGATGGCCGAGCGCGCCGCGGGCACGGCGCGCACCACGCCGTGGTCGACGTAGGGTCCCGCGGGTGCTGCACCACTTCTACGGCGGGCGACGGCGCAAGGGCCTGAGCGACGCGACGACGCCGGTCGTCGACCCCGCGACGGGTCAGGAGTACGACGTCGCCCCGGTCGCCGGGCCGGCCGACCTGGACGCCGCCTTCGCCGCGGCCCGCGAGGCGTTCCCGTCGTGGCGGGACACGCCGCCGGGCGTGCGCGCCGGGATGCTGCTGCGGCTGGCCGACCTGCTGGAGCAGCGGACCGAGGCGTTCGTCGACGCGGAGTGCCGCAACACCGGCAAGCCGCGCGCGGCGATGCTCGCGGAGGTGCCGCACGTCGTCGACGTCGTCCGGTTCAGCGCCGGCGCCTCGCGGGTGCCGGAGGGGCTCGCGGCGGGCGAGTACGTCGCCGGGCACACGTCAGTCCTGCGGCGCGAGCCGCTCGGCGTCGTCGCCCAGCTGACGCCCTGGAACTACCCGCTGATGATGGCGACCTGGAAGTGGGCGCCCGCCGTCGCGGCCGGCAACACCGTGGTGCTCAAGTCGGCGGAGACGACGCCGGTCACGCCGCTGATGCTCGCCGAGCTCGCCGCCGAGGTGCTCCCGCCGGGCGTGCTGAACGTCGTGTGCGGCGACCGCGAGACCGGCCGCCGGATGGTGGAGCACCCGGTGCCGGCGATGGTCGCGCTGACCGGCTCGGTGCGCGCCGGCCGGGAGGTCATGGCCGCCGCGGCGCCGACCGTGAAGCGGCTGCACCTCGAGCTCGGCGGCAAGGCGCCGGTGCTCGTCTTCGACGACTGCGACCTCGACCTGACCGTGCAGGGCCTGCTCGACGTCGGCTACTACAACGCCGGCCAGTCCTGCACCGCGGCGACCAAGGTGCTCGCGACGCCGGGCGTGCACGACGAGCTGGTCGCGCGGCTGGCCGACGGGGCGCGGGCGCTCGAGCCGGGGCCGACCGGGTGGTTCGGTGCGCTCAACAACGCCGACCAGCTGGACCGGGTCGCCGGGCTCGTCGCGCGGCGCGGCCCGCACACCGAGGTCGTCGCCGGCGGCAGCCCGCTGGCGCGGGACGGCTTCTGGTTCCCGGCCACGGTCGTCGCCGGGGTGCGGCAGGGCGACGAGCTCGCCCGCGAGGAGGTCTTCGGACCGGTGGTCACCGTCCAGGCCGTGGCCGACGAGCAGGAGGCGCTCCGCACCGCGAACGACACCCCGTACGGCCTCGCGGCGAGCGTCTGGACCACCGACGCCGCGAGGGCGCAGCGGGCCGCGCGGGCGCTGGACTTCGGCGCGGTCTGGGTGAACTGCCACTCGGTGCTCGCCACCGAGATGCCGCACGGCGGCTACGCGAGCTCGGGCTTCGGCAGCGACCTGTCCGCCTACTCGCTGCGCGACTACACCCGGGTCAAGCACGTCGTGACGCGCCTGTAAGCGCCATCAAGCGCGGTTGATGCCGCTGCGCTACGGTGGCGCCCCCTGACCCGGAAGGCCCGTCGCATGACCCGCATCGCCGTGTGCGGCGGCGTGTACAGCAACCCGTACGCGCTGCGCGCCTTCCTGGACGACGCGCGCGCCCGCGGCGCGGAGCAGCTCTACTGCCTCGGCGACCTCGGCGGCTACGGCGCCGAGCCGGACGCGGTCTGGCCGCTGCTGGTCGAGAACGACGTCACCGTCGTCGCCGGCAACTACGACGTCGCGATCGGCCGCGGCGACACCGACTGCGGCTGCGGCTACTCCGACCCGCGCGACAACGAGTTCGCGCAGCTGATGTACGACTACACGCTCGCGCACACCGGCCGCGACTACGCGCAGTGGATGACGACGCTGCCGACCGAGCGCCGCTTCTCGCTCGACGGCGTCGACGTCCACCTGGTGCACGGATCGACGCTGGCGCTCAACGACTTCTGGTGGGAGTCGCTGTCGGAGGAGCAGCACGCGCTGCGGGTGCAGGAGTCCGGCGCCGACCTCGTGATGTGCACCCACTCCGGGCTGCCCTGGCAGAAGCAGGTCGGCGACACCCTCGTCGTCAACGTCGGCGTGCTCGGCCGGCCGGCCAACGACGGCCGCCGCGAGGTCTGGTACGCCCTGGTCGACCTGGAGGACGGCCGCGCGACCGCCGAGCTCGTCCCGCTGGAGTACGACTGGCAGGCGCAGGCGGCGTCCATGCGCGCGGCGGGCCTGCCCGAGGCCTTCGTCGAGACGGTCGAGACCGGCTGGTGGACGACCTGCCTCGAGATCGTCCCGCCGTACGAGCGCTCGCTCGGCCGCTACCAGCTCTACCGCTCGGCGCTCCCGTCCGGGTTCGAGGACACCCCCGTCTCCTGGGCCGACGCGCCGGAGGTGGTCGACGACGGGCTGCCGGTGGTGCCGCTGTTCGGCTCGCCGATGTTCCCGCCGCGGCTGTGGCTGTACACCAACTTCCACTGCAACCTGGCCTGCTCGTACTGCTCGGTCGCCAGCAGCCCGCAGGCGCGCAAGCGCTCGGTGGGCCTCGAGCGGGTCAAGGCGCTCGTCGACGAGGCCGTCCTGGAGGGCTTCACCGAGGTGTACCTGACCGGCGGCGAGCCGTTCCTCGAGCCGGACATCGTCGAGATGGTGCTCTACGCGACCGAGCACCTCGACGTCGTGCTGCTCACCAACGGGATGCTCTACCAGGGGTGGCGCCTCGAGCAGCTCAAGCGGCTCGCCGGCCGGGACCGGCTGGTGCTGCAGACGTCCATCGACGCGGCCTCGGCCGAGGGGCACGACCGCAACCGCGGCAAGGGGTCGTGGCAGAAGGCGATGGACGGGCTGCGCCTGGCCAAGGACCTCGGCCTGCCCGTGCGGGTCGGCATGACCTACACCGACGCCAACGAGCACGAGGTCCCGCTGCTGCGCGACCTGCTCGCCGGGATGGGCATCGTCGGCAAGGACTTCGCCGTGCGCCCCCTGGTAGCCCGCGGCTTCAGCGACGAGGGCGCCGTCATCGAGGACACCAACACCGTCCCCGAGCTCGCGGTGACCGCGGACGGCGTGCACTGGCACCCGGCCGGCGCCGACGTCGGGACCAGTCCCGACATGCTGCTCGCCCGCCACCCGTCCGCCGACCGGTGGGTGCCGCTCGCCGAGGGCAAGCGGCTGGCCGTCGAGCGCTTCCTCACGCTCCGCCGGGCGGACGGCTCCCTGCCGCTCGTCTACAACTGCGCCGTCTAGGCACCCCTTCTCACGGAACCGGACACCCATGACCCGTACACGCCTGATCCCCGTCGCCCTCGCTGCCGTCCTCGCCCTGTCGGCGTGCGGCTCGGGCGGGTCCGACACCGCCGCGACCGAGGAGCGCCCGACGCTGCGCTTCGCCGTCGGGCCGTTCCTGCCGAGCGCCACCGACACCCGCGCGGCGTACGAGCCGTTCTTCAAGGCGATCGCCGAGAAGGTCGGCGCGGACTACGAGCTCGAGGTCAGCAGCGACTACGCAGGGCTGGCCGTCTCGCTGGCGAGCGGCAAGACCGACCTGGCGTGGATGGGGCCGTTCGGCTACGTCCTCGCGGCCGACAAGGGCGGCGCCGAGGCGATCGCGACGGTCGAGTACAACGGCAAGCCGGTCTACCACTCGATCGTCGTCGCGCCGAAGGACACCAAGGTCAAGGACTACCCGCGCGACGCCAAGGGCCTGCGCATGAGCTTCGCGGAGGCCGCGTCGACCTCGGGCTGGCTGATCCCGACCTACCTGCTGAAGAAGGAGGGGATCGACCCGAAGACCTGGTTCGACTACAGCGAGGGCGCGTCCCACCCGGCGCAGGAGACCGCCGTCGCCACCGGCAAGGTCGACCTCGCCACCGACTTCGACCGCAACCGCAACGCGATGATCGAGGCCGGCACCATCAAGGCCGAGGACAGCGTCATCGTCTGGCAGTCGCCCGAGCTGCCGAACGACGCCATCGCCGTCCGCAAGGACCTCGACCCCGAGCTGGTCGAGGACCTCGAGGCGGCCGTCCTGTCGATCGAGCACGACGGCAAGGCCAACGGCCTGCTGCCCAAGAACTACACCGGCTTCGTCGAGGCGACCCAGGACACCTACGCGCTCATCATCGAGGCCGCGCGCGACCTGGGCCGGATCAAGTAGGTGACGGACGTGCAGGCGCGGCCGGAGACGGGGCTCGCCCCCGCTCCGCGCCGCCCCGCGCGTCCCCTGCGCACGCGGCTGCTGCGGTGGCTGCTCGCCGCGCTCGCGGTGGTCGCCTTCGCCGGCTGCCTGCGCCTGGCCGACGTCGACCCGGTCGAGCTCGCGCAGGGCCTGCCGACGATGGCCGGCTGGGTGGCCGAGGCGTTCCCGCCCTCGACCGGCGACCTGGACACGCTGCTGCTGCGCGCCCTGGAGACGGTCGCGATCGCCGTGGTCGGCACCGCCTTCGCCGTCCTGCTGGCGCTGCCGCTGTGCGTGCTCGCCGCGCGTACGACGACCCCGTCCGGGTGGGTCCGGATCCCGGTGCGGCTGTTCCTCAACGGCCTGCGCGGGGTCGACGCGTTCGTCTTCGCGCTGCTGTTCGTGGCGGCCGTCGGGCTCGGGCCGTTCGCCGGTGTGCTCGGGATCGCGCTGCACACGTGGGGGTCGATGGGGAAGCTGTTCAGCGAGAGCATCGAGGCGCTGCCGCACGGCCCGCTGGAGGCGGCCGAGCTGACCGGCGCCGGGCGGCTCAAGACGAGCAGCTACACGCTGCTGCCGGACGTGCTGCCGAGCATCAGCTCGATCGGGCTCTACCTGCTGGAGTTCAACATCCGCGCCTCGACCGTGCTGGGCGTCGTCGGCGCCGGCGGCATCGGCCAGGAGCTGAAGAACGCCGTCGACCTGCTGGCCTTCCCGCGGCTGGCCACCATCCTCATCGTCATCCTCGTGATGGTGACCGTCGTCGACCAGGTGTCGGCGCGGCTGCGCAAGGCGCTGGCGTGAGCGCGCTCCAGGTGCGCGGCCTCACCCACGCGTACGGCGGTGCGGCCGTCCTGCGGGACGTCGACGTGGCGGTCGAGCCCGGCGAGGTGGTCGCCGTCGTCGGCCCGTCCGGCGCGGGCAAGACGACGCTGTTCCGCTGCCTCACGCAGCTGGTCCGCGCCGACGAGGGGTCGATCGAGGTGTTCGGCCGCGACGTGCAGCGGCTGCAGGGCGCGGCGCTGCGCGAGGCCCGTCGCGACCTCGGGCTGGTCTTCCAGTCCTACAACCTCGTGCGCCGCCTGACCGCGCTGCAGAACGTCCTCGTGGGCCGCCTCGCCGACGCACCCACGTGGCGGGTGCTGCTGCGGCGCTTCCCCGCCGCCGACGAGGCGCTGGCGGCGTCGTGCCTCGAGCAGGTGGGCCTGCTTCCGTTCGCGCACACCCGCGCCGACCGGCTGTCGGGCGGACAGCAGCAGCGCGTCGCCATCGCGCGGGTGCTCGCCTCGCGCGCGCGGCTCGTGCTGGCCGACGAGCCGGTCGCCTCGCTGGACCCGGCGTCCGCGGCCTCGGTGCTCAGCGCGCTGCGCAGCCTCGCGACCGACCACGGCAAGGCGGTCGTCTGCTCGCTGCACCAGGTCGACCTCGTCGCCGGCTTCGCCGACCGCGTCGTCGGCCTGCGCGACGGACGGGTCGTGCTGGACGTCCCGGCGTCCCGGTTCGACCCGGCGACGGCAGGCGCGCTCTACGCCGGCTGAGGCACCTGCAGGACGCCCCGTAGCGCCTCGAGCTGCGCGGGGACGACGGCGTACCAGATGTTCACGCCGCGCTTGGTCGCGGTGACGAGCCCGGCGTCGCGCAGCACCTTGAGGTGGTGGCTGACCGTCGGCTGGCTCTTGCCGACCGGCTCGACGAGGTCGCACGCGCACACCTCGCCGTCCTCGGCGGTGGCGAGCAGCGACAGCAGGCGCAGCCGGACCGGGTCGCCCAGCGCCTTGAACGCCTCGGCGAGCACGGCCGCGTCGGCGCCGTCGATCTCGGAGGCACCCAGCGGTGCGCAGCAGCCGGCGACATCGAGAGCCATGGATCGATCCTCCGCCGGGAGCAGCGCGCCGAGCTCGCGGTCGAGCGACGCGAACACCTCGTCCACCTGCTCCCAGCCGACGCGCAGCAGGAACGTCGGCGTGCGGCCGTAGCTCTTGATGCCGAGCACGAAGAACCGCGGCT
>JBKHYE010000026.1:0-6801 GCA_046565705.1 Actinomycetes bacterium | reverse complement strand
ATCAGCCTCGAGCACATCGAGTGCAACGCGGCCTGCGACTACGCGCCCGTCGTGATGGTCAACTGGGAGTTCTACGACGACCAGACGCCGTCGTCGGCGCGCGAGCTCGTCGACGCCTGCCGCGCGGGCACGCCGCCGCCGCCGACCCGCGGGCCGTCGCGGCTGTGCACGTTCAAGGAGGTCTCCCGCGTGCTGGCCGGGTTCAGCGACGGCCTGGCGAACGAGGGCGTGCAGGCCGGCCCGGCGACGCTGGCCGGGCTCGAGGTCGCGCGGGAGCGCGGCGACAGCGCACCGCCGCTGCCGAACCAGCAGCAGGACCAGCAGCAGGACCAGCAGCAGCCGCAGGACGGCCAGCTCGCCTTCGGCCAGGAGGGCTGATCGACGTGGTCCTGACTCCCGTGCTGTCGCGCACCTGGGGCGACGCCGACTCCTTCACCCTCGACGGCTACACCCGTGAGGGCGGGTACACCGCGCTGCCGCGCGCGCTGCAGATGGACCCCGACGCGCTCATCCAGCTGGTCAAGGACGCCAACCTCCGCGGCCGCGGCGGCGCCGGGTTCCCGACCGGCATGAAGTGGGGCTTCATCCCCCAGGTGAAGACCCCCGAGGACGCGCACGGCCAGGCCGGCAAGCCGCACTACCTCGTCGTCAACGCCGACGAGAGCGAGCCGGGCACCTGCAAGGACATCCCGCTCATGCTCGCCAACCCGCACGTGCTGGTGGAGGGCGTGGCCATCGCGTCCTACGCGATCCGCGCGAGCTTCGCGGTCATCTACATCCGCGGCGAGGTCGTCCACGTCATCCGCCGCGTGCAGCAGGCCGTCGCCGACGCCTACGCCGCGGGCCACCTCGGCAAGGACGTGCACGGCAGCGGCTTCGACCTCGACGTCGTCGTGCACGCCGGGTCCGGCGCGTACATCTGCGGCGAGGAGACGGCGCTGCTCGACTCGCTCGAGGGCTACCGCGGACAGCCGCGGCTGCGTCCGCCGTTCCCCGCGACGCACGGGCTCTACGCGAGCCCCACCGTCGTCAACAACGTCGAGTCGATCGCCAGCGTGCCGGCGATCGTGCTCGGCGGCGCCGACTGGTTCGGCTCGATGGGCACCGAGAAGAGCAAGGGCTTCACGCTGTACTCGCTGTCCGGGCACGTGAAGCGGCCGGGCCAGTACGAGGCGCCCCTCGGCATCACGCTGCGCCAGCTGCTCGAGCTGTCCGGCGGCATGCGCGAGGGCCGCACCCTGAAGTTCTGGACCCCCGGCGGCTCCAGCACCCCGCTGCTGACCGCGGATCACCTCGACGTGCCGCTCGACTACGAGGGCGTCTCGGCCGCCGGCTCGATGCTCGGCACCAAGGCGCTGCAGTGCTTCGACGACACGACCTGCGTCGTGCGCGCCGTGCTGCGCTGGACCGAGTTCTACGCGCACGAGTCGTGCGGCAAGTGCACTCCGTGCCGCGAGGGCACCTTCTGGATGGTGCAGGTGCTGCAGCGGCTCGAGGCCGGCACCGGTACGGAGGACGACATCGCGACGCTGCTCGACATGTGCGACAACATCTTCGGCCGGTCGTTCTGCGCGCTGGGTGACGGTGCCACCAGCCCGGTGGTGAGCGCGGTGCAGTACTTCCGCGACGAGTTCCTGCAGCACCTCGAGGGGCGCGGCTGCCCGTTCGACCCGCACGCTTCGACGGTCTTCGCCGTGACGACCGGCGCGACGGCCGGAGCGGGCCGATGACGATCACCACGTCCACCGGCACCACCGACGGGGTGCCCGACCGCACCGACCTCGTCACCCTCACCATCGACGGGTTCGAGGTCGCCGTGCCGAAGGGCACGCTCGTCATCCGCGCCGCCGAGCTCGTCGGCATCCAGGTGCCGCGCTTCTGCGACCACCCACTGCTCGACCCCGTCGGCGCGTGCCGTCAGTGCCTCGTCGAGGTGGAGGGCCAGCGCAAGCCGCTCGCCTCCTGCACCACCACGGTCACCGAGGGCATGGTCGTCAAGACCCAGCTGTCGAGCCCGGTGGCCAAGAAGGCGCAGGAGGGCAACCTCGAGTTCCTCCTCATCAACCACCCGCTCGACTGCCCGGTCTGTGACAAGGGCGGCGAGTGCCCGCTGCAGAACCAGACGATGACGAACGGCCCGGCCGAGTCGCGCTTCGTCGACAGGAAGCGCACCTTCCCGAAGCCGATCGCCATCAGCAGCCAGGTGCTGCTCGACCGCGAGCGGTGCGTGCTGTGCGCCCGCTGCACCCGCTTCCAGCAGCAGATCGCCGGTGACCCCTTCATCGAGCTGTTTGAGCGGGGCGCGCTGCAACAGGTGGCGATCTACACCGACCAGCCGTTCGAGAGCTACTTCTCCGGCAACACGGTGCAGATCTGCCCGGTGGGCGCGCTGACCGGCGCGGCGTACCGTTTCCGGGCGCGGCCGTTCGACCTCGTCTCCACGCCGATGGTCTGCGAGCACTGCGCCTCGGGCTGCGCGCTGCGCACCGACCACCGGCGCGGCAAGGTGCTCCGCCGGCTGGCGGGTGACGACCCCGCGGTGAACGAGGAGTGGAACTGCGACAAGGGCCGCTGGGCGTTCACCTACGCCACGCAGCCCGACCGCATCGCCACTCCGCTCGTGCGCGACTACGACAGCGGGCGGCTGGTCGAGGCGTCGTGGACCGAGGCGCTGGAGCGCGCGGCGCGCGGCCTGCGCCTGGCTCGTGACGAGGGCGGCGTCGGCGTTCTCCCGGGCGGTCGGCTGACCGTCGAGGACGCCTACGCGTACGCCAAGTTCGCGCGCACCGTGCTGCGCACCAACGACATCGACGCGCGGGTCCGGCCGCACTCCGACGAGGAGCTCGACTTCCTCGCCGCGAAGGTCGCCGGCCGCTACGTCGGCACGCCGGGCGCCGTGAGCTACGCCGACATCGAGACGGCGCGCACGGTGCTGCTCGTCGGGTTCGAGCCCGAGGAGGAGTCGCCGATCGTCTTCCTCCGCCTGCGCAAGGCGGTGCGCCGCACGGGCACGCGCGTGTTCACCGTCGCGCCGTTCCGGTCGCCAGGAGCGGTGAAGACGGCGGCCCGCCTCATCAAGACCGTGCCGGGCGCGGAGGCCGAGGCGCTGGCCGCCGTCCTGGGCGCCAGTGAGGGGATGGCGGGCGAGCTCGCCACCGCGCTCGGGGAGCCGGGTGCTCTCGTGCTCGTCGGCGAGCGGCTGGCCGCGCACCCCGGTGCGTACAGCGCCGCCGCGCGCCTCGCGGACGCGACCGGCGCGCAGCTGGCCTGGGTGCCGCGTCGCGCCGGTGAGCGCGGTGCCGTCGACGCCGGTGCGCTGCCGACGCTGCTGCCCGGTGGTCGCCGCGTCGCCGACGTCGCCGACCGGTCCGAGGTCGGTGCGGTCTGGGGCGCGAGCCTGCCGGAGGCCCCGGGTCGCGACCTGACCGGCATCCTCACCGCCGTCCGCGACAGCGAGCTGCCGGGCCTGCTCGTCGGTGCGGTGGACCCGGCGGACTGCCCCGACCCGTACCTGGCGCTCGACGCGCTCGACGCCGCCCAGTTCGTCGTCAGCCTCGAGATCCGGCGGTCGCCGGTGACCGACCGCGCCGACGTCGTGCTGCCGGTCGCGCCGGCGGTCGAGAAGAGCGGCACGTTCCTCGACTGGGAGGGCCGCGCGCGCCCGTTCGACACCGTGCTGCGCCAGACCGGTGCGCTGCCGGACGTGCGGGTGCTGCACATGCTCGCCGACGAGATGGACGTCCTGCTCGGGCTGCCCGACGTCCCGGCGGCGCGGGCCGAGATCTCGCGGCTCGGTGCGGCGTCGGAGCGGCCGAGCCCGCCGCAGCACCCGCCGGGCGAGGTCCCGGCGCCGGAGGCCGGCGAGGCCGTTCTTGCGGCGTGGCACTGGCTGCTCGACGACGGGACGATGCAGGACGGCGAGCCGTTCCTCGCCGGCACGGCGAAGAAGCCGCGGCTGCACCTGTCAGCCGCGACGGCCGCCGAGATCGGCGCTGCCGAGGGCTCTCTGGTCACGGTGTCGAGCGACCGGGGCAGCGTGACGCTGCCGCTCGTCGTCGCCGACCTGCCCGACCGGGTCGTGTGGGTGCCGGTGCGCGCCGCCACTCGAGACGGCGGGGCCGCCGTCCGCCGCGACCTCGCCGTGCAGCAGGGCTCGGTCGTCCGGCTGTCGGCTGCCGGCGACGCCACTGCCGGCGCGGTCGCCGGCGGCTCGCACGAGGGCGAGGTCTGAGGTGGGCGAGAACCAGCTGCCGCTCTCCAGCTTCGGCAACGAGCCGCTGTGGATAACCGCGCTGAAGGCGCTGTTCGTCTTCGTGCTGCTCGTCCTGCTGACCCTGTTCAGCATCGTGTTCGAGCGCAAGGTCGTCGCCCGAATGCAGCAGCGCTCCGGCCCGAACCGGGTCGGGCCGCGCGGCTACCTGCAGTCGCTCGCCGACGGCCTCAAGCTCGCGTTCAAGGAAGACATCATCCCGGCCATGGCCGACAAGCCGGTGTACGTGCTGGCGCCGCTCATCTCGGCCATCCCGGCGTTCCTCGCGTTCTCCGTCATCCCCTTCGGGCCCAAGGTCACCATCGCCGGGCACGAGACGGCGCTGCAGCTCACCGACCTCAACATCGGCGTGCTGTGGATCCTCGCCTGCGCGAGCTTCGGCGTGTACGGCATCGTGCTCGCGGGCTGGTCGAGCGGCTCGACCTACCCGCTGCTCGGGTCGCTCCGCAGCGCCGCGCAGGTCATCAGCTACGAGATCGCGATGGGTCTCGCGCTGGTCGCGGTGTTTATCTACGCCGGCTCGCTGTCGACCAGCGAGATCGTGGCCGCGCAGGCCGAGGGTGGCGAGATCTTCGGCGTGCCGCTGCCCGGCTGGTTCATCTTCGTGCTGCCGGTCTCGTTCCTCATCTACGTCGTCTCGATGACCGGCGAGGTCAACCGGGCGCCGTTCGACCTGCCCGAGGCCGAGAGCGAGCTGGTCGGCGGGTTCCACACCGAGTACACGTCGCTGAAGTTCGCGATGTTCTTCCTCGCCGAGTACATCAACATGATCACGGTCTCGGCGCTGGCGACGACGCTGTTCCTCGGCGGCTGGATGGCGCCGTGGCCGTTCTCGACGGTCGAGTTCTTCAACAGCGGGTTCTTCCCGATCGTGTGGTTCGTGCTGAAGGTCGTCGTCTTCATCTTCGTCTTCATCTGGCTGCGCGGCACGCTGCCGCGGATGCGCTACGACCAGTTCATGCGGTTCGGCTGGAAGTTCCTCGTCCCGGCGGCGCTGATCTGGATCATGCTGGTGGCGGCCGTCCGCGTGCTCTCGCTGGAGGCGACCGACCGGCGCAGCGTCCTGATCGGCATCTTCGTCGTGCTGACCGTCGTCGCCCTCGCCTACAGCTTCTGGCCGCAGAAGCAGACCCCGGAGCAGGACAGCGGCGAGCCGGCCACGATCGACCAGCTCGAAGCCGACGTCGTGCCGCTCGAGGACGGCGGGTTCCCGGTACCGCCGCTGGACCTGGTGGTGCCGCCGTCGCCGCGCCAGCGCACGGCGGTGCCGGCCGGTGCGCCGGCCGCGGCGGGCGGCGTGCGCGGCGTCGACGCCAGCGAGCGGCTGTCCGGCGTCGAGCCGGGCGCGCTCGAGCGGGACCCGTCCACCGACAGCCCGCACTCGCGCGGCCGCGGTGAGCAGGGCAGCAGCACGGCGGACGACAGCGCCGGCAGCGGCACGTCGAGCAGCGAGGAGCAGGACCGTGGCTAGCCTCTTCGACCCCGTGAAGGGGTTCGGAGTCACCTTCTCGACGATGTTCAAGAAGGTGACCACGGAGCAGTACCCGGAGGAGGTCAAGCCGACGGCGCCCCGCTACCACGGGCGCCACGTGCTCAACCGCCACCCGGACGGCCTGGAGAAGTGCATCGGCTGCGAGCTCTGCGCCTGGGCCTGCCCGGCCGACGCCATCTACGTCGAGGGCGCCGACAACACCGACGACGCGCGCTACTCGCCGGGCGAGCGCTACGGCGCGATCTACCAGATCAACTACCTGCGCTGCATCTTCTGCGGGCTGTGCATCGAGGCGTGCCCGACGCGCTCGCTCACGATGACGAACGAGTACGAGCTCGCCGACGACAGCCGGCACGACCTCATCTTCACCAAGGAGCAGCTGCTCGCGCCGCTGCTGCCGGGGATGGAGCAGCCGCCGCACCCGATGCGTCTCGGCGACAGCGAGGCCGACTACTACGTCGGCACCGAGCTGGTGGCGCCGCCCGTGCCGGGCGATCCCGCCATGGAGGGCCGGCTGACCGACGAGGGTGCGCGCCAGGTCGCGGCCGACGCCGACGGCGTCGCCGAGGGTGCCGGCACGCCCACGGGCGGAGGGGACCGGTGACCGCTGAGCTCGTCCTCGCCGAGGTCTCGACGGGCGAGGCCATCACCTTCTGGGTGCTCGGCCCTCTCGCCGCGGTGGCCGCCGTGATGATGGTCGTCGCGCGCAAGGCGGTGCACTCGGCGCTGTTCCTCGCTGCGGTGATGCTGTGTCTGGCCGGCCTCTACGCCGCCCAGGACGCGCCCTTCCTCGCCGCCGCGCAGGTCATCGTCTACACCGGCGCGGTGCTCATGCTGTTCCTGTTCGTGCTCATGCTCGTCGGGGTCGACTCGAGCGACTCGCTCGTCGAGACCCTGCGCGGGCAGCGCGTGGCCGCCGTGCTCACCGGCCTGGCCTTCGCCGCGCTGGTCACCGGCTCGGTGTACCGCGCGACGAGCGACCTCGAGGGCGTCGGGCTCGCGGCGGCGCAGCCGGACGGCAACGTGCAGGCGCTGTCGA
>JBKHYE010000025.1:0-6092 GCA_046565705.1 Actinomycetes bacterium | reverse complement strand
GGGGGCGGGTGGTGAACGCCGTCGTGCCCGCCGGTCGCGCGCCCGAGCCGCGCGGACGCCCGCCGACGCCGTGCTGCGGGTCGAGTCCGCGACACCGGTCGCGGCAGGCCCGACCGGCGGCCGACGGCGACCGGCCGGGGAGCCCCGACCGCCGCTCGGCCGGCTGACCGCCACCGGTCCTCCGTTGCGCCGGGTGGCGCAGCGCCGTCCGACCGGTATGGCCTGGAGTGACCATGCCTTTCGAGCAGTCGGGGGTGCAGAGACGGTGCGTGGCTGCCGACAACAGCACGGTGCCACCCGACTCCGACCTGCGTGGAAGGTCGACGACCGACGGCTCCGTGCGGCAGTCGGTCGTCGAGACGCTGCGCTGGTCGACGGTCAGCGACGGCCGCGCGATCGTCTCGGCGTCGCTCGTGGCCGTCCTCGGCGCCGTCATCGCCGGAGCCTTCGTGACGGCGGTGGCAGCCGGCCAGCAGCCGGTCACGGCCGCCTCGTGGTTGTGCCTGGCCGTCGCGGTCGCCGGGGCGTGGTCGGGCATGCGGGCGCTGGCGGCGGCCGGCTGCGCAGCGATCGTCACGGCGGGGCTCTGGCTCGTCACGCCGACCCGGCCGTCGATCGCCCTGCCGCTGCTGCAGATCGGGCTGCTCGTCGGCACCGGCCAGCTCGTCGCGCACCTCGCCCGCCGGGTGCGCGAGGCCGACCGCGACGTGCTGCTCGCGCTCGAGGGTGAGCGCACCCGGGCGCTGGAGGCCGTGGCCGAGCGCGACGCGCTGAGCTCGCGGCTGGCGCACCAGGCGACGCACGACACGCTCACCGGCCTGCCGAACCGCAGCGCCTTCCTCGAGCGGCTGGCGCTCACGCTCGAGGACCTCGAGGAGGGCAAGGACGTCGGCGTCCTGTTCATCGACCTCGACGACTTCAAGATCGTCAACGACAGTTTGGGGCACGCCGCGGGTGACGAGCTGCTCGTCGGCGTCGCCGAGCGGCTGCGCAACGCACTGCGCGACGGCGACCTCGTCTCCCGGTTCGGCGGGGACGAGTTCGCGGTGCTCCTGCCCGGCCGCGACGCCGGCGAGCACAGCGGCGTCGCCACGCGGCTGCTCGGCGTCCTGCGAGCGCCGTTCGCCCTCACGCACGGCATGGCGAGCGGTCAGGCCAGCGGTGGTCTGGTGCACGAGCCGCGCGACCCCGCGCGCACGGTCGCCGAGCAGGCGGCCGACCTCATGCGCAAGGCCGACCTCGCGATGTACGCGGCCAAGGGGGCGGGCGGCGCGAGGTGCGTGCCGTACCGGGAGCAGATGCAGGCCTCGATGCTCGAGCGCCTCGCACTGCAGGACGAGATCCGGCACGCGCTCATCAACGACCAGTTCACGCTGTCTTACCAGCCGGTCGTCGACATCGCGACCTCGCGCGTCGTCGCCGTCGAGGCGCTCGCCCGCTGGCACCATCCGGAGCGCGGCGACGTGCCGCCGGCGGACTTCATCCCGGTGGCCGAGGAGTCCGGCGCGATCGTCGACCTGGGCATGTGGGTGCTCGAGCAGGCCTGCCTCGACCTGCAGCTGTGGGACGAACTGAGCCCCGGAAACGGCGTCAGCATCGCGGTCAACGTGTCGGCGCGGCAGCTGCGCGAGGTCTCCGTCGGACCGCAGGTCGCGCGCATCCTGCACCGCACGGGCGTCGACCCCCGCCGGCTCGTGCTCGAGGTGACCGAGAGCCTGCTCATGGACGACGGCGAGGCCGCGGCCGCCACGCTCTGGCAGATGCGCGGCCTCGGCATCCGGATCGCCGTCGACGACTTCGGCACCGGGTACTCGTCGCTCAGCCGGCTGGTCGACCTGCCGATCGACGACCTGAAGATCGACCGCGCGTTCATCGCCGAGCTGGACCGCAGCGGCGCCGGCGCGACGATCGTCAAGGCCGCCGTCGCCATGGCGCACGGGCTCGGTCTGACCGTCGTCGCCGAGGGCGTGGAGACCGAGGAGCAGCTCACTTTCCTGGCCAACGCGGGGTGTGACCACGCCCAGGGCTACGTCTTCACGCCACCCGTGCCGATGGACGCGGTGGGCGGCATGCTCCAGCGCGGCGTGTGCCCCCCCAGGACTCCCGTCCCTGAGCCGCGCGAGGCCACTGTCACACCCCTGCTCGGCCGCCCGTCCCGCACCGTCCTGCCGACCGCCCCCCGGCACCGCTGACCGCTGAGGAGCCGCCATGTCCATGAACGAGCTCGAGCGCCTCGCCAACGAGGCGGTGGACGAGGGCGTCGTCACCGAGGTCATCCGGCCGGCGGCGATCCTGCCCGAGGGGGCGACCCGCGAGGTGCTCATGCAGCTCGCGCTCAACGACGTGCGCGTCGGCGGCCTGTGGCAGGCCGACCCGTCGGTGTGGCGCCGCTACGACCGGCCGTGGGACGGCGCCGACGGCGGCCCCGGCGGCGCCGCGCTGCTCGGCACCATCCAGGTCGCGTACGGCATCCCGACGCGCTACGAGATCACCATCTTCCGCGCGACGATCAGCGAGCTGGGGGACCGGTCCGGGTGGACGGTCGAGTCGCTCTGCGACGAGGCGCTCGGCTACGGCGGCCTGACGCTCGCGACCTGCCCGCGTGCGCAGCTCGCCGCGCCGCCGCGCCCGTTCCGTTTCCGCGACGCCGTCTGACCTGACCGGCTACCGGGCGCGCACCATCGTCAGGAGCTCGTAGGTCGCGACCACGGCGTCGTCCTGGTCCAGCACCTGGACGTCCCAGCGCACCTCGCCCTGATCCGGCGTGCGCGGCGTCTTCGCCATGCACGTCAGCACGACGCGGATCCGGTCGCCCGGCTTGACCGGCTTGGTGAACCGGAGCCGGTCGAGCCCGGTGTTCGCCAGCACCGGGCCGGGCGCGGGGTCGACGAACAGGCCGGCAGCCAGGGAGAGCACCAGGTACCCGTGCGCGACGATCCCGCCGAACAGCGGGTTGGCCGCCGCCGCCTGCTCGTCGATGTGCGCGTAGAACGTGTCGCCGGTGAACTGCGCGAAGTGGTCGACGTCCTCGCGCGTCACCTCGCGCTCCCGCGTCGCGACGCTGTCGCCGATGCGCAGCTGCGCCATCGTCTTGCGGAACGGGTGCACGTCGTCCTCGAGCCGCTGCGCGCCGCGGGTGTAGACGCCGGTGACGGCGGTCAGCACGTCCGGCGTGCCCTGCACGGCCGTGCGCTGCATGAAGTGCGTGATGCCGCGGACGCCCCCGAGCTCCTCGCCGCCGCCGGCCCGACCGGGACCGCCGTGCACGAGGTGGGGGAGCGGCGAGCCGTGGCCGGTCGACTCCGCGGCATCGGACCGGTCGAGGACGAGGATGCGGCCGTGGTGCGCCGCGGCTCCGGTGACGACGGCGCGCACGAACTCGGCGTCGGCACTCACCACGGACCCGACGAGGCTGCCCTGCCCGAGCGCGAGCAGGTCGACGACCTGCGCGGCGTCGTCGTACGGCAGCAGCGTGCTCACCGGGCCGAACGCCTCGACGTCGTGCGGCGCGGGTGTCGTCGCGTCGTCCTGGGCGACGAGCAGCGGCGGCAGGAACGCGCCCCGCTCGTACTGCTGATCCGGGTCGCCCGTGACGAGGCGGCCGCCGTCGGCGAGGCGGCGCACGGCCTCGCGCACGGCGTCGCGCTGGTGCGTGGTGACGAGCGCGCCCATGCGCGTCGACGGGTCGCGCGGGTCGCCGACGGTGACGCCGGCGAGCTTCTCGCGCAGCGCCTCGGCGACCTCGGGCATCCGCTGTCGCGGGACGAACGCGCGACGGATCGCCGTGCACTTCTGGCCGGCCTTCGCCGTCATCTCCTTGGCGACCTCGCGGACGAACAGGTCGAACTCCTCGGTCCCCGAGGCGGCGTCCGGGCCGAGGACGCAGGCGTTGAGCGAGTCGGCCTCGGCGGTGAACCGCACGGCGTTGCCCACGACGGCAGGGTGCGCCCGCAGCGTGCGCGCGGTCGCCGCCGAGCCGGTGAAGGCGAGCAGGTCCTGACCGGTGAGGCCGTCGAGCATGCCCTCGGGGTCGCCGACGAGCAGCTGCAGCGCTCCCTCCGGCAGGAGCCCGGCCCCGACGATCTGCCGCACGCACAGCTCGGTCACGTACGCGGTCTGCGGCGCCGGCTTGACGATGCTCGGCATGCCGGCGATGAACGCCGGCGCGAGCTTCTCGAGCATGCCCCAGACCGGGAAGTTGTAGGCGTTGATCTGCACGGCCGCGCCCCGCATCGGCGTCATCACGTGCCGGCCCAGGAACGTGCCGGTCCTGCCGAGCTGCTCCACCGCGCCGTCGACGTGCACGTGGCCGGCCGGCATCTCGCGCCGCGCCCGGCTCGCCATTCCGAGCATCGTGCCGAAGCCGCCGTCGACGTCGATCGCGCTGTCGCGCTTCGTGGCGCCGGTGGCGTACGACAGCTCGTACAGCTCGTCCTTGCGCTCCATGAGGTGCAGCGCCAGCGCCTTGATGGCTGCCGCCCGCTCGTGGAAGGTGAGCTCGCGGATACCCGGGCCGCCGGTCGTCCGCGCGTGCGCGAGGGCGTCGGCCATCGGCACCGGGGCGGTCGACAGCCGGGCCACCTCGACGCCGGTGGCGGCGTCGACGAGCGGCAGGCCGTCGTCGTCGGGACGGGTCCAGCGGCCTGCGACGTAGTGCTCGAGCATGCTCTGCCTCTCGGGACGGATGGGCGTCAGTGCTGGCGGCGCAGGCCGCCGAAGGTGATGGCGACGAGCGCGTCGGCGACCTCGTCGGGGCCGTGCCCGGCACCGGGCCGGTACCACTCAGCGACGCTGTTCACCGTGCCGAACAGCAGTCGGGTCGCCAGCCGCGGGTCGAGGTCGGCGCGCACCTGACCGGCGTCGATCGCGTCCTGCACCAGGCTCGCCAGCCGGCGGTCGAACTCGCGGCGCCGCTCGAGCGCCTCGCGCTCGGTGGCCGTGTTGCCGCGCACGCGCAGCAGCAGCGTCACGTACGGCAGCTCGTCCGCCAGCACGTGCACGCTTCGCCGGACGACGTGCTCCAGCCGGTCGACAGCGTCGCCCGTCGTGCCGGCCGGCTCGTCGAGGACCGCGAACAGCGCGTCTAGCGCGCGCGAGACGGCCAGGCGCAGCAGCGCCTCCTTGCCCGCGACGTGGTGGTACACCGACGACTTCGTCATGCCGGTCGCGCGGGCGATGTCCTCCATGCTCGTCGCGTCGTAGCCGCGCGCGTTGAACTCCGCGACCACGACGTCGAGCAGCTCGGTCAGCGAGTACCGAGCCGGGCGCCCGCGACCACGGCGGGCAGGCGCCGCCGTCCGCTCCGTCATCCGCGCACCGTAGCCCCGCCGCCACCGCCGTGATCAACAGGAACGCCACGCCGACGCCGGTGCCCCCGGTCCGGCGTGGCGTCCCTGTTGATCACCGGTGAGGGGGTGGTGGCGGGCGGGTGCGGCGGTTGACACTGCGGGCACGGTCCCGGACGATACTGAACGATCGGTCGGAAAAAAGGAGGCGGCATGCCGACGCTCGACGACAGCGCCCTCGACGACAGCGCCCTGGACGACGCCGCGCTGGAGCAGGAGTTCCAGGCGCGGATCGACGCCGACGACCGCATCGAGCCGCGCGACTGGATGCCCGCCGGCTACCGCAAGACGCTGATCCGGCAGATGGCGCAGCACGCGCACTCCGAGATCATCGGCATGCAGCCCGAGGGCAACTGGATCACCCGCGCGCCGTCGCTGCGCCGCAAGGCGATCCTGCTCGCGAAGGTGCAGGACGAGGCCGGCCACGGGCTCTACCTCTACAGCGCCGCGGAGACCCTCGGCGTCGACCGGGACGTGCTGCTCGACCTGCTGCACACCGGCCGGCAGAAGTACTCGACGATCTTCAACTACCCGACCGTGTCCTGGGCCGACGTCGCCGCCATCGGGTGGCTGGTCGACGGGGCGGCCATCATGAACCAGGTGCCGCTGACGCGCTGCTCGTACGGCCCCTATGCCCGCGCCATGATCCGGGTCTGCAAGGAGGAGTCGTTCCACCAGCGGCAGGGCTTCGAGGCCCTGCACACGCTGTCCCACGGCACGCCGGAGCAGAAGGCGATGGCTCAGGAC
>JBKHYE010000024.1:0-15715 GCA_046565705.1 Actinomycetes bacterium | reverse complement strand
CGACGGGTAGCCCTCTCCCAGAGGGCGGCCGATCTGGACCTCGAGCCGCAGGCCCGCTGCGCCCACGAGCCGGCTCAGCGTCGACAGCGCCGGCTCACGGCGACCGGACTCGTACGCGCTGATGACGCTCTGCGTCACCCCCGCTCGCTGCGCGAGCTGCGCCTGCGTCAGGCCGGCCGACAGCCGTGCGGAGCGCACCACCTCCGCCGCCGACAACGCCATCGCACGGCCGAGGTCCGTCATGACGTCTGCAGGACCCAGTCCCGCGGCAGGCCGGACACCTGCACCTGCCGCCCCCGGGCTCGTACGTCGACCGTACCAGGACCCAGCTCGAGCCCCGACAGCTCGACCGTCCCCCACTCCTCGGGCAGCATCGGCGCCGTGCGCAGCACCCGCCGCGGCACGTCCGGGTCCAGCCGCAGCAGCGCCCGGACGAACAGCAGCGGAGCGGCGCTGGCCCACGCCTGTGGTGAGCACGACGTCGGATAGGCGACGGGCGGGTCGAACTCCGACCGGTCGAACCCGCAGTAGAGCTCGGGCAGCCGGCCGCCGAACGCGGCGGCGGCGTCGACGACACCAGTGGCGAGCCACTGCGCGAGCTCGGTGGCGCCGGGGACGTCTGTGTAGCGGGCCAGCCCGGCCACGGCGAGGGCGGTGTCGTGCGGCCACACCGACCCGTTGTGGTAGCACATCGGGTTGAACGACGCCATGCCCGGGGCGAGCGTCCGCAGCCCGAAGCCGCTGTCGAGGGCGGCCAGGTGACGCACCAGCTGCGCCGCCTGCACGTCGTCGAGCAGCCCGGTCCACAGGCAGTGCGCGGCGTTGCTCGCGAGGGCATCGATCCGACGGCCCTCGGGCCCGGCGAGGGCCTGCGCCGGAAGGCCGTGCGGCAGCCAGAAGCGGGCGACGAAGCGCTCGCGCAGGGCGGCAGCCTGCTGCCGCAGCGACGCCGCCCCCCGGCCGTCCTCCAGAGCGTCGGCGAGGTCGGCCCGCGCGAGCAGCGCGCCGTAGAGGTAGGCCTGCGCCTCGCAGACCGACACCGGCAGCTCGGCCGGCCGACCGGCGGCATCGGTGACGGCGTCGAAGGAGTCCTTCCACCCCTGGTGGAGCAGCCCCCGGTCGGTCGCCCGGCGGTAGGACAGGAAGCCGTCGCCGCGGCGGTCGCCGTAGGTCGTCGCCCAGCGGAGGGCGGCGTCGGCCGCCGGCAGGAGGCGGCGCACCGCGTCGTCGGAGGCTCCCCACCGCCAGCACTCGGCGAGCAGGAGCACGAACAGCGGGCTGGCGTCGACCGTCCCGTAGTAGTGGGTCCCGCCGAGCGCCTCGGTGGCGTCGGGACCTCGCCGCAGCTCGTGCAGGATGCGGCCCGGTTCCTCCTCGGTGAGCGGATCGACACGACGGCCCTGCAGGGCGGCCAGCGTGTCCAGCGTGTCGATCGCAAGTCCGAGCTCGAGCGGCAACGCCATCCACGAGGTCAGCAGGCTGTCCCGACCGAACAGGGTCATGAACCAGGGGGCGCCGGCGGCGACGACGGCGCGACCGGTGGACGGGTCGAGGATGCGCAGCGACCCCAGGTCGTCGGTGCTGCGTTCCAGCACCCGGTCGAGCCCCGGGTGGTCGGCGCCCAGATCGGTGCTGGTCCGCCGCCAGTTCTCCAGTGCCCGGCCCGGCTCGGGAGAGGCGTGAGCCGGAGCGGGTTCGGGCAGCACCTCGACCACCGTCTCCCAGGTGTCGCGGGGCGGCACGAGCACGGTCCACGCGAGCTGGCCCGGCGTCACGACCGGATCCCCGGTCGCGGCGACGCGCACCGCACGGTCCGGCTCGGCTGAGAGCACCAGCCCGTTCGACGTCACCTCACCCTGGAGCCCGGGGCCCGGACGCGCCCGCCCCTCCTTCACCGCGAACAGGTCGGCGAAGTCGGCCTCGACGGACAGCGCCAGCGCGGCCGCCGTCGCCTCGTTCGAGAGGTTGCGCAGCACCAGCCGCTCGCGCATCCCGTCGTGCACCTGGCGCTCCCGTACGAGCAACAACGTGGAGTCGGCCCGGCCGGGTGCCGGCGGGCGCTGACCGATGAACAGTGCTGAGAAGGGCTCCGGGGAGCGGGCGGCGAGCGGCTGCGCGGGCCGTCCGTCCAGCAGCAGGCGCCATCGCGACACGATGCGCGCGTCACGGTGGAACAGCCCGTGCGCGCGCAGCGGGTCGATGTCGCCGCTGCTGTTCGACAGGCAGAAGGTCGAGCCACCCACAGCGGCGACGGCGGCGTCCGGCGCGGCACTGACGAGGACGGGCGCGGCGGCGTTCAGCGGTCCCATCAGTTCTCCACTCGGATCGGCTGGCTGACGAGGGCGAGTGCAGCCAGCTCGCGGTCGGGCTCGTCGTCGGGCTGGCGTGGCGCGCTGCGCGACAGGACCTCGAGGTACGCCCGCTCGTAGCCCGCGGCCAGGTGGGCCACGGTGTAGTGCGCGGCCACGTGCTCGCGGCAGGCGGAAGGCGCGAGGCGGCCGACGTCGGTCAGTGCCGCCGAGAGCTGCTCCACGTCGTCGCACACCAGGCCGGTGACGCCGTCGACGACGATCTCGGGAACGGCTCCGCGGCGCAGCGCGACGACCGGAGTCCCGCAGGCCATCGCCTCGATCATCACCATGCCGAACGGCTCCTCCCACTGCACCGGGAACAGCAGGCAGCGGGCACGGCGCAGCAGGTCCCGCTTCGCCGTCGCGTCGGCCACGCCGAACACGGTGTCGCCGTCCCGCAGGCGGGGGGCGACCTCTCGCTCGAAGTACTCGAGCTCCAGCGGCTCCTGGCACTTGCCGGCGAGCACCAGCGGCAGGCCGGCTCGGTGTGCCGCGTCGAGCGCCAGGTGAGGGGCCTTGTCGGGGTGGAACCGCCCGAGGAACAGCGCGAAGTCCTCCTTGACCGCCGAGAACGGCCACGTCTCGAGGCGGATCGCGTTGGGCACGGTCGCGATCCAGTCCAGCTCGGGCGCCAGCTGCCGTTGGCGCTCGCTGATCGCGACGAGCGGCAGGCCGAGCGCGCGGTAGAGGATGCACAGATCACCGTCGACCGCGCCGTGCACCGTCGCGACCGTCGGCACCGCACGGGCGCCCGCGGTGAGCGCTCCGGCGAGGGTGTGGTCGTGGACGACGTCGACGTCGAGCTCGCGCAGCACCCGCTGCGCCTGCGCGGCGTGCACCACCTCGACGAGCGGGTCGCCGAGGCGCGCGGACTGCACCTCCGGCCACAGCGGGACGTGTCGCGCGGCGGTGCCGGGTGCTCCTGCGGCGAGAAGCAGCACGTCGTGGCCGCGCTCCACGAGCCCGTCCGCGAGGTCGGCCACCACCGACTCGATGCCGCCGTACGCCGGTGGCGGGACGGGGAAGTAGGGGGGAGCAACGAGAGCGATCCTCAGGGTCACTGTGATCACCTCCCGACGTCACCGGGGCGCTCTCACTCCAGGGGCCTGCCGCCCTGCACGGGCTGTGCGGGCAGGCGGCCACCGCGGGCGGGGCGCACCGCCGGCGGCTCTCTCGCTCGTGCTGCTCGCTCAGTGCAGGCGCGGGCTCCAGCGCCGGCTGCACGAGCGCCGCCCCCGACGGCGGCCCCGCACGGACCTGACCGAATGATATAGCGGATCGTCGATGAGACGACGCGTCGCCGTCGGCGATCCGGTCATCGGTCGACGAGGTGGCGGGGCACGAGCGAGCGCAAGAGCGCGCCCGGAGCGTCGACACGTTCTGCGGTGACGAAGCAGCCGGTCCGCCGGCCGGTCCGTGGTGAACGTGGCGAAGGCCACTGTCCGCAGCGCCGCCATACCGCGTCGGCCGGGCCGTCCCGAACGCCGGCGCGCTCAGCCCGGCCTCCATGGACCGGGCCGGCGGCCACTTCTCCGGCTGGCGGTCGGGGAACGGCGGTCCTCATGATGGCGGCTGTCAGCGTGTGAGGACGACCTTGAGCGCCCCTGTCTCACCGGCTCGCGAGAACACGTCGTACGCCTCCATGAAGGCGTCCATCGGGAAGTGGTGCGTCACGAACCTGCTGGCGTCCATCGCCGGCGTCTGCACGAGCGACAGCAGTGTCGGCGTCGAGAACGTGTCGACGAGCCCGGTCGTGATCGTGACGTTGCGGATCCAGAGTTCCTCGAGGTGCAGCGACGCGGGCTTGCCGTGCACCCCCACGTTGGCCACGTGCCCGCACGGGCGCACGAGCGCCGCGCACAGCTCGAACGTCTCGGGCACGCCGACCGCCTCGATCGCGACGTCCGCTCCGAGGCCGTCCGTGAGGGACTGCAGCACCCCGCGCGGGTCCTCGCGGTCGGGGTTGACGACGACGTCCGCGCCGAACTGCTTCGCCGCCTCGAGCCGCGCGTCGGCCTTGTCGATCGCGACGACGTGACTGGGCGAGTACAGCCGCGCGCCCATCATCGCCGACAGCCCGATCGGTCCTGCGCCGACGACGGCGACGACGTCACCGGGCTGCACGCGGCCGTTGAGGACACCGACCTCGTACCCGGTCGGCAGGATGTCGGCGAGCATCAGGAGCTTCTCGTCGGGCACGCCGGCCGGCGCCGGGTAGGTCGAGGTGTCCGCGAACGGGACTCGTACCCGCTCCGCCTGGGTGCCGTCGATGCGGTGGCCGAGGATCCAGCCGCCGCCGCCGGTGCACTGCCCGTAGCTGCCCTGCCGACAGAACCGGCACGCGCCGCAGGCGGTGATGCACGACACGAGCACCTTGTCGCCCGGCTGCACGTTCTTCACCGCGCTGCCGACCTGCTCCACGGTGCCGACGGCCTCGTGGCCGAGCACGCGGCCGGCATCGACCGTGGGGACATCGCCCTTGAGGATGTGCAGGTCTGTGCCGCAGATCGTCACAGCGTCGACGCGGACGATCGCGTCCGTGTCGGCCTGCAACGCAGGATCCGGGACCTCCTGCCAGCTCCTGTCAGCGGGGCCTCGGTACACGACTGCCTTCATCGCTCCTCCAGGGTGTCGGCTCCGGCGCGGCCGCCGGTGCGGCGGATCTCTCGGGGACCGGTCCGCGCAGGACGTGGTCCTCTGCCGCACCGTGCGCCTCGTGCCGGCACCCGCGCCAGGGCCTTAGGTCACCCCCCGGACCTCCGGCTCTCGTCCCGACGGCGCCAGCCGAGGATGCCGATCGTCATGACGGCCAGGCCTGCGACCAGCAGCGCGAGCGGCGGCGCTACCGCGTCCGGCCAGAACGCGTGCACGGCGCGTGGCAGCAGAACCAGGACGCCGACCGCGCCGATCCCGAGGATGACGAGGTCTCGCAGCCTGACGGCGAGCGCCAGCACGAGCACAGAGGTCGCCACCGCAGCGGCGTCCCCCAGCGGCCGGACGCCGCGAGCGCCATCGACCCGTAGAGCAGACCCAGGGCGGCGAGGACGCCGCCGGCGCGCGTCTGGAGCCGGGTGCTCCGGGCGGCGAGCACCCACCAGACGACGCTCGTGAGCCACAGCGCGGCGCCGATGACCGCGGTGTGATCCCCGACGACTCGCGTGGTGCCGGCTCCGACGGCGCCCAGCAGGGTCACGAAGAGGACCACGTGTTGCGGAAGCGCTCGCCCAGCCGCCCAGAGCGCGGCGGCGAAGGGGAGCGTCCCGAGCGTGGTCACGAGTACGACGTCCGTCTCGTCGAGTGACCACGCGTCGGCGCTCAGGACAGCGAGCGTCCCTGCGAAGGCCACGGTTGACAGGACCCACAGCCCCCCGCGCATGCGCTGGGCGGCCGCATCGGCCGACCGACCGGCGACCGTGCCGGCCAGCAGCAGCACTGCCGCTGCAGCGCCGACCAGAGCGGCCCGGGCCGCCGGTGAGAGGTCGTCCCAGAGCCGGAGCGACAGGGCACCAGCCGCGACGAGGACGAGCACAGCGCCGACGTAGCTGAGCGCCTCGCCGACCAGGGAGTCGTGCCGCGGGGCCGGCGGGTGGCGCCCGTCCTCGTGGGCCGAGATCCGCTCGGCCTGGTCCGCCGTCAGCAGCCCGTCGCCGACCCACTCCTGCAGCCGGCGGTCGAGGTCGCCTGCGCCGTTCATCGACTGTCCAGCAGCTCGCCGAGGACGGCGTCGGAGGACTCGAGCTGCCGGCCGAACTCGATGAGGTCGTCCTCGGTGAGCGGGAGGACGGGGGACCCGTGGCGCAGGGGCGGTCGGACGGCCGCCGGCCGGAGTTCGTGTACTGGCGCCTGCAGAACCAGCCGGTCGGCCCCGGCGTCGGCGGGTGCGCCTGTGGGGCGTGCCGGTGGCTCGTGCCACGGGCGGGTCATCCACCACGCCCACAGAAGGAGCACTGGCATCACGAGAAGGGCTGTCATCGCACGCCTCCCGGCTAGGTCCGCGGCACCAGGGTCGCCGTCGGGCACCGGCGCGGTAAGGGGCGAAGGTCCGCCGTTCGGGTAGCCGGTTGCCCGTTTCAGCCGTCGACGTGCAGAACGGCCGCTCCCGTCACCCGGTCGGCAGCGAGGTCCTCGAGGGCGCGGTCGGCGCGGTCGAACGGGTACGGGACGGTCACGACGTCGAGCCGGTGGTCGGCGGCGAAGGCGAGCAGGTCCTCGCCGTCGGCGCGCGTGTTCGCCGTGACGCTGCGCAGCGTCCGCTCCTGGAACAGGTGGTCCTGGTACACGAGCGGCGGCACGTCGGTCAGGTGGATGCCGGCGCAGGCGAGCGTGCCGCCGCGGTCGAGCGCCGCGAGCGCGACGGGGACGAGCGTGCCCACCGGCGCGAACAGGATCGCCGCGTCCAGCGGCTCCGGCGGAGCTGCGTCGGCAGGGCCGGCTGAGGAGGCGCCGAGCTCGAGCGCGAGCCGACGTGCCCGCTCCGAGCGGGTGACGACGTGCACCGTCGCACCCTGTGCGAGAGCGACCTGCGCCGTCAGATGCGCGCTCGCGCCGAACCCGTAGATGCCGAGGCGGCCGCCGGCCGGCAGCTCGCAGCGGCGCAGCGCGCGGTAGCCGATGATGCCGGCGCACAGCAGCGGTGCGACGTGCTCGTCGTCGTAACCCGTCGGCAGCCGGTAGGCGTAGTCCTCGTCGACGACGGCGAGCTCGGCGAAGCCGCCGTGGTCGTCCCACCCGGTGAAGCGCGGGTGCAGGCACAGGTTTTCCCGCCCGGTGCGGCAGAAGCGGCAGCTGCCGCACGTGGACCGCAGCCAGGCGATGCCGACCCGCTCCCCCACCGCGAACCGCGTCGCGCCGGCACCCACCGCCTCGACGTGGCCCACCACCTCGTGCCCGGGCACCACGCGCGGACGGCGAGGTGCGACGTCCCCCTCGGCCAGGTGCAGGTCGGTGCGGCACACCGCGCACACGTGCACCCGGACGAGCACCTGCCCCGGGCCCGGCTCGGGCTCCGGAAGGTCCGCGCGACGCAGCGGCCGGGCACTCAGCGGCGCCGGCGCGTCGACGACCCACGCGCGCACGTCGGCCTCACCCGGCCAGGGCGCTGAACGCGTCGTGCACGAGGAACGCCGGCCACACCAGGGCCTTGAGCAGCCCGACGACGTGCTCGCCGACGCCGTCGGCCTGCCGCCAGAACCACACGACTGCACCGACCAGCCCGAGCCCGTACACCGCCTCGCCACCGGTCCCACCCGGGGCCCGCCGGCCGCTCACCTCTGCCATGTCCGGCCTCCTCAGCTGCGCGTGAGCGTTCGACGTCACGCAACCGCAGTGCGGCGCCCGCCGCCAGGGACCTCCGCCCCTTGCGGTCGGCGGTGCGGGTCGGCGACCGTCGTCGGTGAACGCTGGAGGAGGTGCGGCAATGGTCGGTACCGGGAACGGCACGCGCCTGGTCGAGACTCACACCGCGACTCTGCTCCTGGTCGGCGACCGGGTGCTCAAGTGGAAGAAGCCGGTCGTGTTCGACTTCGTCGACTTCAGCACGCTCGAGGCGCGGCGGCGGGCGTGCGAGGCGGAGGTCACGCTCAACCGGCGGCTCGCGCCCGACGTCTACGAGGGCGTCGCAACGCTGCGGGCACCGGACGGGTCGGTGATGGAGCACGTCGTCGTGATGCGCCGGCTGCCCGCGGAGGCGGCGTTGAGCAGGCTGGCCGTGGCCGGCTCCGACCTGCGTGATCCGGTCCGCGCGCTCGCCCACCAGCTCGCTGCGTTCCACTCGAGGTGCGCGCCGGCCCCGTACCCGCATGCAGTGGCCGGCGTGGAACGGTTGTGCACGCTGTGGGACGCCGGTCTCGACGTGCTGGCCGAGCAGGGCCGCGACGTCGTCGACCGCGCCGACGTCCACGAGGCCCGTCAGCTCGTGCACGCCTACCTCGCCGGCCGGCGCCCCCTGATCGACGAGCGGATCTCGCGCGGCCTCGTGCGGGACGGCCACGGCGACCTGCTCGCCGACGACGTGTTCGTCCTGCCCGACGGCGTCCGTGTCCTCGACTGCCTCGACTTCGACCCGGCGCTGCGCGCCGGTGACGTGCTGCTCGACGTCGCGAGTCTGGCCATGGACCTCGAACGACTCGGACGGCCGGGAGCCGCGGTCGAGTTCCTGCAGAGGTACTCCGAGCTCTCCGCGGAGAACCACCCCGGCACGCTCGAGGACTTCTTCGTCGCCTACCGGGCCCAGGTGCGAGCCAAGGTCGCGCTGCTGCGCGCCGGCCAGCGCGGCGACGAAGCCAGCGAGCAGCGTCAGCAGGCCGGGCGGCTGTCGGCGCTCATGCTCGACCACCTGCGGCGCGCGCAGGTCCGCCTGGTGCTCGTCGGCGGGCTGCCCGGGACGGGCGGGTCGACCGTCGCCGAGGGACTCGCGGAGAGCAGCGGCTGGCTCGTGCACAGCAGCGACCTGGTCCGCCGTGAGCTCGACCTGCCCGCCGACGAGCGGTACACCCAGCACGCCGTCGACCAGGTGTACGCCGAGCTGCTCCGCCGAGCCCGCCGCGGCCTGGAGCGCGGGTGGAGCGTCGTGCTCGACGCGACGTGGACCGACGACGCTCAGCGTCGCCGTGCGCAGGAGCTCGCCGACGAGACGTCGAGCGTGCTGGTGCCGCTGGTGTGCGACGCGCCGGCCGAGCTGGCCCGGATGCGGCTCGCGCAGCGCGGGCCCGACCATGTGTCGGACGCCGATGCCGCGGTCCACCGGCTGCTCGCCGGTCGCGCCGACCCCTGGCCGCAGGCGATCCGCATCGACACCTCGCGCACCCCGGACGACGCCGTCCAGCAGGCGCTGACGGCGGTGTCCGCAGGACGGCCGGCGCCCTCAGCCGCCCGCGCCGTCGACCCGGCTCTCGGACGGCGTCACTCCACGCGCGCCTCGTGCTTGACGAAGGCGTCGGACGACGGGAAGTAGAGGCCGGTGTGTCCGTCGTGGGACCACCGGACGAGGAACGGCGGGCCGTCGTTCGCCCCGCGCGCCTCGAGGACCTCGCCTTCGCGGTCGGGTTCGCCCTGACGCCGGCCCCGGACGACGAGCCGGTCCCCCCTGTGAGCAGTGAGCATGGCTGGCCCCTCCTCGGATCGGATCTGGCACTCTCCAGGCTCCGGCGCAGCCGCCGTCGTGGCAAGAGGTCCGACGTCCCGAACGCCCGAGGCGAGCCCGACGTGGTCGCGAGGAGAAGCCCGAGCAGAACAACGGCTCCTCCCGCTCGGAGTTCTGCTGCGGCGCGTTCGCACGCACGCTGCCACTGTCGGCGGGCGCGTCGACCGAGGACGTCGAGGCGACCTACACCGACGGCGTGCTCCAGGTGCGGATCCCGACCAGGGCGGCCGACCACGGGGCCGCGAAGATCGCGGTGAAGCGGGGCGGAGGGCGGCGGGACCTGCGTCGCCGCCGATGCTCCTGCACGTCACCCTCCGGCAGCCCGACGCAGCCGGTCCATCACTGCGCGGCCGACCTCGACCTCCGGAACCGCCTCGACAACGACGACGTCGACGCCGGCGTCCTCGGCTTCGCGCAGCGGCGCGTACAGCCGCCGGCCGAGCTCCGGCGCGCCGCGCGGCTGCGCCAGCGGCAGCACGCCCGCAGGGGCGGCCCCGGTGGCGACGAGCGCGACCCGCGCGCCGTCGGCGGCGTTCGCGGTGGCGACGCCGGGCCCCTCCCCCGCCGGCGCGATGACGACGCGGCAGCGGGGTGCGTAGTGACGGTGGCGCGTGCCCGGCGAGGCGCCGAGCTGCGGGGCGGTGCCGGCGACCGCGCCGAGCTCTGCAGCGCTCACCGTTCCCTCGCGCAGCACGACCGGCACGTCGCCCCGGGCGTCCACCACCGTGGACTCGAGGCCGACTGGGCACGGCCCGCCGTCGAGCACCAGGTCGACGTCGTCGCCCAGGTCGTCACGGACGTGCTGAGCCGTCGTCGGCGAGGGACGTCCGGAGCGGTTCGCACTCGGCGCCGCGACCGGCACGCCAGCAGCGACGAGCAGCTGCAGGGCGAGATCGTGCGCCGGGACACGGACAGCAACCGTCGCGCGGCCGGCGCGCGTGACGAGCGGGACGTCGTCGCGGGCGTCGAGCACCCGGGTCAGCGGCCCGGGCCAGTAGCGCGCGGCGAGCCGACCGGCGAGCTCCGAGACGTCGCGCGCGACCGTGTCGAGCTGGTCCGCCGACGCGAGGTGCACGATCAGCGGGTTGTCGGACGGCCGGCCCTTGACCAGGAAGACCTGGTGAACCGCTCTCTCGTCCAGAGCGTTCGCGCCCAGTCCGTACACGGTCTCGGTCGGGAACGCGACGAGCCGGCCGCCGCGGAGGCGTCGAGGGCGCGCCCCTAGCGGTGCAGATGCACGGTCTGGCCCGGGTGCGAGGCAGACGGACTCGTGCAGGTCACGCGAACAAGCCTCCGTCGCGGCCGTCGTAGCGGACAGTCCAGGCATCGGCGATCCCGGCTGCTGCCAACGGATCCTCCTCCCGTGCTCATCGCTCGGAGGCGACCTAAATCAGGGTCCGAGCAGGCGCAGACGGAGCTTCTTGGCCCACCCGATGACGGCGGCAGCGGCGACGGTGTACGCGAGCAGCTTCACCCACGACGTCGCCGTCGGCGGCGCGGTGTCGAAGACGGCGTTCATCGCCGGCAGCCAGGTCAGCGCCGCCTGGGCGGCGAGCTGGACGGCGACGCCGAGCAGCAGCCATCGGTTCGAGAGCAGTCCGGCCCGCCAGGCCGGGCCGATGAGCGACCGGCAGCTGAACAGGTACACCACCTGCACCGCGACGAACAGGTTCAGGGCCGCCGTGCGCGCCTGCTCGTCGGTGGCGCCGGCAGCGAGCTCGGTCTGGAACATCCACAGCGACGCGCCGAGGAGCACCACGGACACGAAGACCATCTGCAGGACAGTGGACGAACTCACCAGCGGCGCGTCCGGCCGGCGCGGCGGGCGTGCCATGACGCCGGCCTCCCGCGGCTCGAAGGCGAGGGTCAGCCCCAACGCCACCGCGGTGGTCAGGTTGATCCAGAGGATCTGCACCGGCAGGATCGGCAGGGTCAGCCCGAGCAGCACGGCGACGAGGAGCACCAGCGCCTGCCCGCCGTTGGTGGGCAGGGCGAAGGCCAGGAACTTCTGCAGGTTGTCGAAGACGCCGCGGCCCTCCTCGACCGCTGCCTCGATCGTGGCGAAGTCGTCGTCCAGCAGGACCATGTCAGCGGCGTCCTTGGCGACGTCGGTGCCGCCGTGGCCCATCGCCACGCCGATGTCGGCGGCTCGCAGCGCCGGGGCGTCGTTGACACCGTCACCGGTCATCGCCACGACGTGCCCACGCCGCTGCAGCGACTCGACGAGCCGCAGCTTCTGCTCCGGCGACACCCGGGCCAGCACCCGGGCCCGCTCGACGGCGCGACCGTGGTCCGAGGCGGGCAGAGAGGCGAGGTCGGCACCGGTGAGGAGCCGGTCCTCGCAGTCGGCGTCCGCGGGGTCGAGCAGCCCCGTGCGTAGCGCGATGGCTCGGGCGGTCGCGGCGTGGTCGCCCGTGATCACCTTGACCTCGATGCCTGCCCGCCGGCAGGCGGCCACGGCGGCTGGAACAGCCGGGCGGGGCGGGTCGAGCATCGCCGTGAGCCCCGACAGCTCGAGCCGGCGCACCCTGTCCTCACGCAGCCGCCCACCGGGCCAGCGCCCCCGGGCGACGGCCAGCACCCGTAGCCCGCGGGCGGCCATCTCCTCCGCCGCCGAAGCAGCGGCCGCGGCATCGAGCGGCTCCGGCTCGCCGTCGGGTCCGGTCTGGGTCGAGCAGAGCTCGAGCACCCTCTCGACGCCGCCCTTGACGAGCAGGACGTCGCCGTCGCCGTCACGGTGGAGCGTCACCATGCGCCCCCGCTCGGAGGTGAACGGGAGCGCGTCGACACGTGGCAGGGAGTCGTCGAGCCCGACGAGGTCGATACCTGCCTTCACCGCGGCCACGAGCAGCGCCGCCTCCGTCGGGTCACCGATCAGCGCGATCCCGCCGGCGGGCTCGCTGCCCAGCTTGGCGTCGTTGCAGGCGGCCCCGGCCAGGAGCGTCCAGTGCAAGGCGGGCACCGCCGACGGCGCGACGGAGTGACCGACGGCGTCGAGCACCTCGCCGTCCAGAGGTCCGTCGCCTGCGGTGATCGTGAAGCTCCCACCGGGCGTCCAGACCTCCTGCACGGTCATCGCGTTCTGGGTCAGCGTCCCGGTCTTGTCCGAGCAGATGACGGTCGTGCCACCCAGCGTCTCCACGGCCGGCAGGTGGCGGATCACGGCCTGGCGCCGTGCCATCCGCACGACACCGATGGCGAGGGTGACGGTCACGGCAGCCGGCAGTCCCTCCGGGATGGCGGCCACCGCGAGCGCGATCGCGGCGGTGAGCATCTCCGCCGCAGGCTGACCGCGCAGCAGCCCCACGCCGAAGGTCACGGCGGCCAGAGCCAGGATGACGACGGTGAGAAGCCGGCTGAAGTGCGCCAGCTTGCGGGTCAGCGGAGTGGCGAGCTGCTCGGCGGTGTCGACGAGCCGCGAGATCTCGCCCAGCTGCGTGGCCGAGCCGGTGGCCACGACGACACCGGCACCGTTGCCGGCGGTGGCGAGGGTGCCGCTCCAGGCCATGTTGACCCGGTCGGCCACCGGAGTGTGGTCCGGCAGGACGCCCTCCTGCTTGTCGACCGGCAGCGACTCGCCGGTCAGGGCGGACTCGTCGACGCGCAGGTCGACCTCCCGGAGCAGCCGGAGGTCTGCCGGCAGCTTGTCGCCGGCTTCCACGAGCACGAGATCGCCGGGCACCACCTCCTCGGACGGGATCTCCCGCTCCTGACCGTCCCTGACCACCCGTGCCGTGGCGTGCGCGAGCTTGCGCAGCGACTCGAGGGCGCTCTCGGCCTTGCTCTCCTGCACGTAGCCGACGGCGACGTTCAGCACCACCACGGCGAAGACGACGGAGGCGTCGACGACGTCGCCGATCGCCACCATCACCACGCCACCCACGAGCAGGACGTAGATCAGCGGATGATGGAACTGCTGCAGCAGACGCCGCAGGGGCCCGGGACCTGTGCTTCGCGCCAGGACGTTGCGGCCATGCCGGTGGAGCCGACGAGCCGCCTCCTCCTCGCTCAACCCACGTAGCGGGTGTGACGCCAACGCGGCCAGCAGGTGCTCGGCCTCGACGCTGTGGTGCGGCTGAACCGGGCCCTCGCCGGCGTCGTCCGCGTTCCGACGGCTCGTCGGGTCAGCGCGGTCCGCCGCGCGACGGAGATCCACGGGCGCCATGCCACCACTGCACGCCGTCCGCGGGGTCGGGGCCAGGGTCTTCGGTCCTGCACCGGGACGGAGGTTCCTCACCCGCTGCTCCCGTCACCAGCCATGGACGTGCGTCCCGGCGCAGCCGTCCCTGCGTCCTCGCATGACAGTCCTGTCCGCGGCCCCGGCGCGGAGGGCCAGGCGGTTCACGACGGGAGCGTGAAGTACCTGCTCATCGGCAGGCGGGACGCCGCCCAGGTACGGGCACGCAGCCACTCCTCCGGCGGCAGCGGGCCCACGGCACCGTCCACGACGAACGCCTTCGGCGGCGCGACCAGCTCGTACCCCTCGTCCCGCAGTCGTGCTGCGACCACGTCGGCAGCGCCGACGCTCCGCAGGTCCGGCCGCGTGTCGAAGACGGCGACGGCACGACCGAAGCCCGGCGGCACGGCGTCGAGCCAGGCGCAGACCGTGTCGCTGACCGGCCATGGCGACCGCAGGTCGATGACGTCGGGCTCAGGATGCGGGACCCGCGTCGGCACCCCCACGACGAGGAGCCCGGTGTGCTCGAGCGCAGCCATGGACGCGCTGCGCAGCGGAAGGCACTCGACCTCCGATGAGGCGGTCGTCCGCAGGACGTCGGCCACTGCCTCGGCCAACGACCTCGTCCGCCCGAGCACGCTCTCGTAGACCACCATCGCGTCGGTCATTGCGGTCATCGCCGCACCTCCTGGCATTGCCCTTCTTATGCTGACCGTGCACGTCCGCACCGACGCGCGCCAGGTGCCAAAGTCACCTTGTGCTCTCGTGGCGGTCCCGAACAGGACGGACCGGCCAGCCATGAGCGGTTCGACCTCCGGGCATCGGCCGTCCCCGCGTGGATGCCGAGCAGGGGACCTCCGACCCTGTCCCGCGCATGCAGCGGCGAGCACGCTGCTCGCGGTGGGCGCGCCCACCGCGCGCCCATGGATGAAGGGGGTGCGCGGTGAGGACCATCGTGCAGAAGATCGGTGCGGACACGTCTCCGCGCAGGGAGCTCGGCCTGTGGCTGGCCACGGCTCTGGTGATCGGCAACATGATCGGGTCGGGCATCTTCCTGCTGCCCGCCTCACTGGCCTCGTACGGCAGCGTCAGCATCGTCGGCTGGCTGTTCACCGCCGCCGGCGCGTTCCTGCTGGCGTACGTGTTCGCCCGGCTGGCCCGCGGCTACCCGCTGACCGGCGGGCCGTACGCGTACAGCCGGCGTGCGTTCGGCGATCTCGTCGGCTTCCAGACGGCCTGGGGCTACTGGATCGCGGCGTGGATCGGCAACGCTGCGATCGCGACGGCGTTCGTCGGCTACCTCGTATGGTTCTGGGACGACCTCGGCGGTACCGGCTCCGGCGACTACCTCGCGCAGGCGCTGGTGGCCATCGCAGCCATCGCGGTGCTGACCGTCGTGAACGTCATGGGCGTGCGGCAGGGCGGTCTCGTGCAGGCGGCCATGACCGTTCTCAAGCTCGTGCCGCTCGTCGCGATCGCGTTCGTCGCGATCTTCTGGTTCGACACCGTCAACTGGCCGGAGTTCAACGCGACCGGGGACGGGACCGTCGGGGCGGTCGGCGCCGTCGCGGCGCTGACGCTGTGGGCCTTCATCGGCCTGGAGTCGGCGACCATCCCGGCGGAGAGCGTGCGCGATCCGGAACGGAACGTGCCGCGCGCGACGCTGATCGGGCTGCTCGCGACAGCGGTCGTGTACATCCTCGGCACGGTCGCCGTGATGGGCCTGGTGCCGATGGAGACCCTCGCCGCGTCGAGCGCGCCATTCGCGGACGCCGCGCAGGCGGCGTGGGGCTCATGGGCGGGTGACGCCGTGGCGATCGGCGCGATCGTGTCCACGTTCGGGTGCCTCAACGGCTGGATCCTGCTGTCCGGCCAGATGCCGTTCGCCGCGGCCCGCGACCGGCTGTTCCCGGCTCCCTTCGCGCGGCTCAACCGGCGCGGGGCCCCGTACGTCGGCATCGTCGCGTCGAGCGCGCTCGTCGCGGCCTTCATCCTCGCGTTCTACAACCAGGGGCAGATCGACCGCTTCAACGACTACATCCTGCT